>NZ_JBGTHY010000207.1:0-24407 GCF_041745955.1 Pricia sp. | reverse complement strand
AACAGTGGCGGCAAAGCTACATCAGCAAATACGCAGCCTCGCACCCCTGGGAAGACTGGGCCGAAACCTGGGCACACTACCTGCACTTGATCGACATGTTGGAGACCGCTTTCTATTTTGGCATATCGACCGGTGAGGCGTTCCGTGACGGTTCCCCCTTAAAAATGCAAGCGGATTTCGATCCCTACGAAGAGGGACGCTTCGCTAAAATAATAAAGGCTTTCGTACCCCTGACCTTCGCCCTGAACAGTCTCAACCGCAGTATGGGGCAGCAGGATATCTATCCGTTTGTAATCCCCAAAAAAACCATCCAAAAGCTTAAGTTCGTTCATCGACTGTTGCATGGCCAATTGTAATTTCTTTTTCCCTGAATCAAGGGCCCGACCGAATAAAAACCGTTAAAAAGCTCAAGTTTGTTCATCGGCTGGTGCATGGCCAATTGTAATATCGTTTTCCCTGAAATAGGGGCATGACCGATGTATGGGATTCGTTCCGTTCAAACATTTCAAGGGCTTTTATCCGAAAAATGTTCCCGCCCCCCAATTGCATCCGACAAACATAGCGAAAGGAATGCATGGGCCAGGAAGGGGACTGTTTCGGAAAAATCGAAATTAAATTTCTGAATATCCCTCAAGTGATCAGGGATAAGCCCAATGAGATAATTACCTTTGCAAAAATTTTTTAAGGCGATGAATTCCAGACAAGCACAACTACAGGCGTTCGACCGTTTGCTGACTATCATGGACGAGCTTCGTGCCCGATGTCCGTGGGATAAAAAGCAGACCATGCAGACGCTGCGGCACCTTACCATCGAGGAAACCTACGAACTGGGGGATGCCATTTTAGAGGAAGACCTCGAAGAAGTAAAACAGGAGCTGGGTGACGTACTCTTGCACATCGTTTTCTATGCCAAGATCGGTTCTGAAACCAATGATTTTGATATTGCGGATGTCTGTAACGATATCTGCGAAAAGCTGATCAATCGCCATCCGCATATTTATGGCGACGTTGAAGTACAAAACGAAGCCGATGTAAAGCGCAACTGGGAAAATATCAAGCTCAAGGAAGGGAAAAAGTCCGTACTTGAAGGTGTTCCGAAAGGCCTCCCCGCCCTGGTAAAGGCCAATCGTATACAGGATAAGGTCGCTGGCGTCGGCTTCGATTGGGAAAAGCCCGAACAGGTCTGGGAAAAAGTACAGGAAGAATTGCAAGAATTTCAAGAGGAAATAGCATCCGGCGATACGGAAAAAATGGAATCGGAATTTGGCGATGTTATTTTCTCCTTGATAAACTACGCCCGTTTTTTGGATATCAATCCCGAAAACGCCCTCGAACGCACCAATAAAAAATTTATCGGCCGATTTCAATACTTGGAACAAAAAGCCAGGGAGATTTGCAAACCGTTAAAAGACATGACCTTGGCCGAGATGGATGTTTACTGGGAAGAAGCGAAGGGTGTTGACAGTAGCGGTAGGCAGTAGCAGTTTACGCCATGAAGAGTCCAACCACGAAACTCCCAACACCCAACCAACTCCCCTTGAAAACGTACACCAAAGAATTCCGCTATAACATCGAACTCGCCGTGCCGGTAATTATGGGCATGTTGGGGCATACCTTCGTGCAGCTCGCGGACAACATCATGGTCGGGCAGCTCGGTACGGCGGAGCTCGCCGCCGTTTCGCTGGGCAATAGCTTTGTATTTATCGCCATGTCGTTGGGTATCGGTTTTTCGACCGCGATTACGCCCCTTGTGGCCGAGGCGGACGGGGCAGGTAACCGGGCGGACGGTAAAAGCGCCCTGAAACACGGACTTCTGTTATGCACCGTTCTGGGCCTGGCGCTCTTTGGCATTATCTTGTTGGCCAAACCTTTGATGTACTTGATGGAACAGCCTCCCGAAGTGGTCGAACTGGCCATTCCCTATCTTGATCTGGTCGCCTTTTCGCTGGTACCGTTGATTATTTTTCAAGCCTTCAAGCAATTTTCAGAGGGACTTTCGCAGACCAAATATCCCATGTATGCGACTATATTGGCCAATGTGGTCAACGTAGTGTTGAACTATCTGCTGATTTTTGGTACGTTCGGTTTTCCCGAATTGGGAATTGTTGGAGCGGCCATCGGTACCTTGGCTTCCCGGTTGGTAATGGTCGCCTATCTCTGGTACTTGCTCAAACGCAGGGAGAAATTCCGTTTTTACGTAACCGGATTCAATTTTCGGAGGATAGAGCGAAAGGTAATGGACAAGATTATAAGCTTGGGATTTCCCTCCGCCTTACAGATGTTTTTCGAGGTGGCTATTTTCACCTCGGCCATTTGGTTGAGCGGGATTTTGGGAAAAAATGCACAGGCCGCCAACCAGATTGCCCTGAACCTGAGCAGCATGACCTTTATGTTCGGCATGGGCCTGGGCGTAGCGGCCATGATCCGCGTAGGTATCCAAAAGGGATTGCGGAATTTCAAGGAATTGCGGCGTATTGCGAAGTCCATTTTTCTGTTGACCTTTTTATTGGAAATCGTATTCGCCGCTTTATTTCTACTAGGTCGACATTGGTTTCCGTCCCTATATCTCGACGTAGACGATGTATCGAACATGGCGGATAACACAGAAGTGATCACGCTGGCGGGGCAATTGCTTTTAGTGGCTGCCTTCTTCCAGATTTCAGATGGCATTCAAGTCGTGGTCTTGGGCGCATTACGCGGGCTGCAAGATGTCAAGATTCCCACTTTGATTACCTTTGTCGCCTATTGGGGCGTCGGTTTCCCGGTGATGTATTATCTGGGGCTCAAAACCGATCTCGAAAGTACCGGCATCTGGTTCGGACTGCTGGCAGGCCTCTCCGCTTCGGCGATTCTGTTGTATATTCGCTTTAATTATTTGACGAATAAGTTGATTGCGGAGAAGGCGATGGGAAATAGTGAATTAGGTATCTAGGAGTTCATGTGGTGAGGACTAGTGAATCAATGAAATAAGCGTCATTGCAAACTTGAAGCAAAAATAAAAACATCCTTCGCGTATCCTTGGATTGGCAAAATCAGCGTATCGCCGTCAGAGGCTATGGGAGGTAGTATAAAATAGCAAAATGGAATTCCCAAAATTTCTTTTAGGTGACAACACCGACTATCCAACGGCCATATTCGTCGTGCATACCGAATATCCAAGATTCATCATCAACCTCGAGAACGATGAGGTCGAATGGCTAGAGGATTTTTCGAAGGAGGATGAGGAGGAACTGGAATCGGAAGCCGAGAGCCTTATCGAACAGGCGAACACCTTCTATGATCGGGAAGTTTCCCGCTATGAGGAATAAGCTTGAACCAGTCCTGGGTTTTTCTTTGGAACCGAGCCCCGACGCTTCGGGAGGATTTTGTGACCAAATGAAGCCATTTTTTTAACAGCATAGCCTCGAAGCGTCATGGCTACGGTGGTCAAAAATGACGAAATATGGGTGCAAAACGTAATACTCGCAGGTAAAATAAAGACAGAAGATAAGTTCAATATGCTCGACGACCTGATACATTACGACAAAGAACTCTTCCTGTTCCTGAATAATCTGGGCAACGAAAATTGGGACGCATTCTGGCTCTTGATGAGCGACAAGACCGGATGGGTCAACATCGCCGTTTATGTCCTGCTATTAAATCTTTCCTACAGCTATTTAGGATTGAAAAAAACCGGTTTGGCCGTCGTAACGGTGGTGCTCATGATCGTCGCGACCGATCAATTGGCGAACCTCCTCAAGTATGGCGTGGCGCGACTACGGCCATGCTATGATCCCGAAGTTAGCGATGCCATGCGATTGGTCAAAAGCCACTGTGGCGGAAAATTCGGTTATTTTTCCGCCCATGCCGCCAATCATTTTGCCGTGGCGTTTTTCTTTGCCCTGGTGTTAAAACCCAAATTCCGCCATCTAGGAATTTTTCTGATGGTCTGGGCGTTTCTGGTCGCTTATAGCAGGATATATATTGGTGTCCATTTTCCTTTGGATGTCCTTTCCGGTGCCGTAATCGGCCTGATTTTAAGCAGCTTGTTCGTAAAGTTCTTTATCTTTGCGATTGCTAAGTTCCCCAAATGATATCCAACCTCAGGTACTGGTTTTTATTGGTCTTGATCGCCTTGGTGTACATCGCCGGTACGTTCGTCACCCTGATGGAGAACGATTCCGCGCAGTTCGCCGTTATGGCTATGCGCATGTATCAGGAAAACGATTTTATCAACCTCTTCAAGGGCTCGGAAGCGTATTTGGACAAGCCCCACATGCACTACTGGCTTGCGGCGCTTTCCTATAAAATATTCGGACTCCATGATTGGGCTTACCGCATCCCTGGAATTTTAGTGACCTTGCTAGGTGCCTACAGCTGCTTCGGCTTGGGTAGATTGCTTTATAACGTGGATACCGGAAAATTGGCCGCTTTGGTCTTTATGACGGCGCAGACCATTATGTTGTCCGCAATCGATGTCCGTACCGATGCCGTGCTTACCGGTTTTACCATCTTCGCTATTTGGCAATTGGCCGTTTACATTGAAAAAAGATCGCTTTTGGCCCTAATTTTAGGGGCACTGGGCGCCGGACTTGCTTTTTCCACCAAAGGGCAGATCGCCTTGCTCGTTATCGGTATTGCCATGCTCTGCCATCTGGCCTATACCCGAAAATGGATGGCTTTGGTGAATTGGAAAGTACTGGTGGCCTTGCTTGTCTTTGCCTTGGCCATCACACCGATGCTCTATGCATATTACCTGCAGTTCGATATGCATCCTGAAAAAATCATTCGGGGCAGGGGAGACCGAAGTGGTATCTTTTTTATTTTTTGGGAACAAAGTTTCGAACGCCTCAGCGGTGAGGGTATGGGCGCCAATAGCGGTGACTATTTCTTTTTCTTCCACACCTTTCTTTGGGTATTCGTTCCTTGGACGGTCTTGGGCATTGTCGCCTTCGTAGCTAGGGTCAAGGCGTTGGTCAAACTGAAATTCGCCTATAGCCCCCAATACGAGTTTTTGACCTTGGGTACGATAACGCTATTTTTTCTGATCGCCAGTTTTTCACAGTTCAAACTGCCGCATTACCTGAATATTATCATTCCCCTGTTCTCTGTACTGACCGCTTCCTACATCTATGACCTGTATAGGGCTACCCGTACAAAACCGGTAAAAATTTTGCTGGGCGTACAGTATTTTATTTTGGGCATTGTTTTCGTCGCAACACTGTTAATTTGTTTTATCGTGTTTCCGTTCAAGCACATCTACGCTTCGATTTTACTGATCATCCTATTATTGATTATCGCCTATTTTTGTTTGAAGCGGGAGGCCCATTATCTGCGTATCATCACATTATCGGTATGCAGTTCACTATTGTTGAACACCGTTCTCAACCTGCATTTCTATCCGAACCTATTGACGTATCAAGCGGGTTCACGCATGGCCGCGGTAGTTGCCGAAGAACAGATTCCCGTGGATTCTATCTATAAATTAGGGAACTTTCATACGTGGTCGCTTGATTTCTATAACCAAAGGCCGGTGGGAGTCATATCTCCCCAGAATCTGAGGAAAAAGCACAACATTTGGCTCTATGTTAACGATACCGAGCTTCAAGAATTACACGACCAAGGTTTTGATTGGGACCGACAATACACGAAACCGCATTTCAGGATTACACGACTGAGCAAGAAGTTTTTAGATCCTTCTACCCGCAACCGGACTTTGGATAAAATGCATTTGATTCATATTTATTGAATTTTACGACCTATTGTTACCGCCACTCCCAACTGATAGCTCCGGTTTCCTAAGATGAAAATAAGCGCCCAAAAGCGAAACAATAGCGGTTATCAGAAAAAACGTCATACTAATACCGATAGAAGTATCTTGATTCAGTCCCAACCAAAGTGCGCCGTAGTAGAAGGTCACCTCGCGGCTTCCGATACCTCCGATGGTCAAGGGTACGACGGAAACAATAGAGGAAATCAAGAAAACAAATAGATAGGCAAGAATATGGTTTTCTACGGATAGCGCGCACAGGATACAATACAAACTGGCCAGTTGCAAGCCTTGTACCAAAGCGGAATACCCTACCGATTTCCAAAAAACAGGAAACACATATTCAAAGAAGCGTTTGTTAAGCAACCAAAACACCAAAATACCGAGGACGGTACCCAATCCGAATAGGATGCGATAATCGCTCAACAACCGGTCGTTGAGGCCCATGGCCAATAAGCAGGCGTAAACGAACAGCAGTAGCATCCCGCTCAACCGGTCGAGCAACAGCACCGCTACCACTTTTTTGGTACCAACTTCGAACTTTTTCCGGATAATATAGCCTTTATAGGCGTCCCCACCGATACCGCCGGGCAGAAATAGGTTGTAGAACATACCCAACAAATATAGTCTTAAGTTGCTTTTTTGGGTAAGCAAAACGCCCAACCGGTGAAAATACAGGTTGAGCCTGAAGGCCGAAAAGACTTTTGAAGCAATAAAAAAAACAAGGGCCAGACCGATGTACACCGGTCGGGATTTTTGAAGGATAGCCCAGACTTCCCTAAAATCGACCTTGGTAAACACAAAATAGATCAAAACCAAGCTGATTGCGATTTTGAGTAGGGCTATCCCCTTTTTACGCCACTTTGCCACCCACGGATATTTTTCTGATACGATACGGCCTTTTCTGCTGCGATTCGTAATACGTGCGAATCAGTAACTCCATCACAATACCGATGGTAAACAGTTGAATGCCAGCCAGAATGAACATCAGTCCGAAAATCAATAATGGCCGCGTCCCGATATCCTCCCCAAAACCGAGCTTGACGATCAGCAGGTAGATATTAATAAACACGCCGATGATAATCAGAAAAAATCCGAAAATACCGAAGAGATGTATCGGCCTTTGAAAATATTTACGGATAAACAACAAGAGCATCATGTCGGCCACGACCTTGAACACACGTTCGAGTCCATATTTGGACACGCCGGAATGGCGGGCGTGATGTTTTACCGGCACCTGTTTTATCCGCGCCCCTTCCAGATGGGCGAGTAGGGTGATAAAACGGTGCATTTCGCCGTAGAGGTTGAGGTCTTTGGCTACATCCCTCTTAAAAATTTTAAGGGCACATCCATTATCCTTGATATCGAGCTGGGTCACCCGACGTACCAGAAAATTGGCGATTTTCGAAGGTATTTTTTTAACCAGGGTATCCTGCCGTTTTTGGCGGATACCGGTGACTAGGTCAAAATCTTGGTTCACGGCATATTCCAGCATTTGTGGAATATCGTTGGGGTCGTTTTGAAGGTCCCCGTCCATTGTGATAACATATTCCCCTTCGGCGTAATCGATGCCCGCGGCAAGGGCCAGGCTCTGTCCGTAGTTCTTTTTGAGAACGACCAGGTGTACCCTATCGTCCTTCATATCGGTAAGGACCTTTCGCGTGGCATCCGTAGAAAAATCATCGATATAAACAATCTGGTACTTGTAACCCACAAGTGCCTCGTGGATTTTTTGCGTTAGGAGCCCTACATTATCGGCTTCGTTATAAAGGGGAATGACGAGTGAAAGTAGGGAAGGGGTTATGGGATGCATGTTCTGAATATCGATTTACGGGCAAATTTAGCTTTTGTTTTTAAACATACCTATCAATTGTTCCGCCGCGTGGAAGGGGGAGATGGTATCGGCCATCACTTCGGTAACGAATTTTTCAATTTCTGGGGCGATAACTTCATCTTGAAAGAATTCCGATTTTAAGCGTTCTTCGATCGATTCATACAGCCAGTTTCTATTTTGTCGTTTCCGTTTTTCCAGAAAATTACCTGAAGCTTTGTTCTTTTCGATGTAGTCGAGAATCATGTCCCAAACAGTATCTATACCCGTATTTTCGGTAGCGGAACAGGTCAGCGCTTTTGGTATCCAACCGTTTTCTTTAGGGGGATACAGGTGCAATGCCCTTTTGAATGCCTTGGCCGCCGCTTCGGCTTTTTTGATATTCTCACCGTCCGCTTTGTTGACTACCAAAGCATCCGCCATTTCGACGATGCCCCGTTTGATGCCTTGCAGCTCGTCGCCCGCACCGGAAAGTTTCAATAAAAGGAAGAAATCGACCATACCGTGTACCGCCGTTTCGCTTTGTCCGACACCCACGGTCTCGATGAGCACGATACTGTAGCCCGCCGCTTCGCATAAAATAATGGTCTCCCGGGTCTTACGGGCGACACCGCCCAAGGTTTCCCCCGATGGCGAGGGCCGGATAAATGCATTCGGGTTTTTGACCAGTTCCTCCATACGGGTCTTATCCCCAAGAATACTGCCCTTGCTCTGCGTACTGGTAGGATCCACGGCCAATACGGCCACGCGGTTTCCCTCGGCGATCAATAACGTTCCCAAAGTTTCGATAAAGGTACTTTTGCCCACTCCGGGTACTCCTGTGATGCCAATGCGGATGGCATCCCTTGATCGGGACAGGCATTTTTGGACTATCGCATTGGCTTTTTCGAGATGGTCTTTCCGGTTGCTTTCGACCAAGGTGATGGCCCTGCCCAAAGCTGATGTATCACCCTTGATTATGCCTTCTACCAAAACATCAACGGCGGGCATAGGATGCTTTTCCCTTTGGATTTTTGGCATCCGATCTTCATCTGTATTTTTTTGTTCGTCCGGGTTCAGGTGTAGCTTATTTTGATTAGGTTCGAAATTACAAATTACGGAATACTTTGGTTTTTCTGTGGATATAATCCTTTTCACATAAGTTTAATAGCTCATATTAGCTTTTTCAAGGCTACAAAGGTATCTTCGATAAGAATACATTCCACTAAAATCAGCAAAGACATGAGAACTATTTTTAAGACAAAAGCAACGAATACAGGCGGCAGAAACGGACACGTAAAAAGTAAGGATGGTGCCATCGATCTCCCCATAAAGATGCCGGATGCCGAGGGCAAGACGGATGGAAAATCGACCAATCCCGAACAACTTTTTGCCGCGGCGTATGCCACCTGTTTTGCCGGTGCGATTCAAGTCGTAGCCAAACACCATGATGTTGACGATCTCGGCGATTTTAAAGTAACCGCCGTGGTAAGCTTCAATAAAGACGATGATGGATTCTTTATCGGGGCCACCCTAGATTGCCTGCTGCCAACCGTAGATACGGAAACGGGGGAGAAACTCGTGAACGCCGCCCATGAAATTTGCCCGTACAGCAAGGCCACCCGCGACAATATCACGGTAAAATTGAATCTGTTGGTAGAGGATTGATGAAATTTTAGTTTTCTTGACACAAGGGATTTGAACTTTCAACCTGCCGTTAGGTAGCTTTCAACTTTGGGCCTTAAACCGAAACTCCGACGCATTCCGATACTTTTCGCCGGGCCGTAACACACTGCTGGGAAAGTTCGACTGGTTCGGGGCATCCGGAAAATTCTGGGTCTCGAAACAGATAGCTGGGAATTCCGGGGGCATGTATACGATCAAGGCCGGTTGATTTGTGATGACTTCCATGGAAATTCCCGATTTTTCGGAGCGGACCGTCCCTGCGGTTTTCGGCTTGAGATCGATAGCCAAAGGGCCGTCCAAACGAATCTCACCGATCGGTTTTTCGGTCAGAAAGTCATATTCCGTCTGCTGCACTGGAAGCAGTTGTCCGGTTGGCAGCAGATTCTCATGGGTTTCCGCATAGCGGGAACAGTTGAGCTGTAATCGATAATCGTTTACCGAACCGGAATCGTCAAATTGAAAATACGAATGGTTGGTCAGGTTGACCACGGTAGTTCGGTCGGTGGTGGCCTCGTGAACGATATGCAGGGACCTTCCGATCAATTGGTAGGTCACGTTGACTTTTAGATTTCCCGGATATCCTTCTTCCAAATGTTTGCTGAGGTACGATAGTTTTACAGAGGGATTCTCCCCATAATCAACTTCCTCAAAAGTCCAATATTGCTTGCCAAAGCCTTTTTTTCCTCCGTGCAGATGCACCCCTTTTTCGGAGTACAAGGGATAACTGTCTCTGTCTAAAACGAATTTTCCGCTGGAGATCCGCCCGGCATAGCGGCCGATACAGGCACCAAGGGACTTTTTATCCTCCAAATAATCATTGGGATAATCGAAACCCACCACCACATTGGTATACTTGCCATCTTCCCCTTTCAGCAACAATTTTTGTAGAATGGCACCGTAATCCAGTACCATCAATGTCATTTGCCTATTGCTTATCGTAACTTGTTTCAAAGTATTGGATTATAGGTGATTGAATGTTAAGCGAATAAGGTGCCTCGACCTGCGCTTCCGTAAAAATACTTCCTTTTTTGCAACAATCCATTTTTTGTCTCGTCCTTATAATGAACTCGACTAAAACTGACAACGAAACCGACCGATGTTCCCAATTGAACTAGTAAATCGCTGTAAGAGCAATGACCGGAGGGCTCAACTAAAACTTTACCAAAAGTATTGCGATGGTATGTTCTGTGTGGCCATGCGCTTCGTGAAAAACCCGGACGATGCCGAAGACGTGCTGCAGGAAGCCTTTATAAAAGCCTTTGAAAAGTTACATCAGTTCAGTGCCGAGGTCACTTTTGGGGCCTGGTTAAAACGTATTGTAGTGAACCAAAGTATCGACTTTTTAAAATCGAAAAGGCAGGAAGTATTGGGATTGGATGAAAATTATGTACATATCAAAACGGATGATGACTGGTCGGTAGACGACGATATTAACGTTGACGAAGTGAAACAGGCGATGGAGCGCTTGCCCGAAAAATATAAATACGTAGTGCTTATGTATCTGGTGGAAGGTTTTGACCATAGCGAAATTTCACAGGTACTCAACCTTACCGAAACCACATGCCGAACAAGACTCCTACGGGGAAAGGCACTTTTAAAGGATTTTTTAAAACACAAAAGATATGGCACAGGATCTTAGGGAGCTTTTTAAAAAAGAACGCGACGGAGACATGCCCAAAATGAGACCGGGGCATAAGGAACGATTTCACGAACGCCTGCAAAAGGAATTTCCGCAGCGACGAAAACCTTGGATCATCCTCCTAAAAATTGCAGCATCCGTTTTGATATTGATCGGTATCGGCACCTATTATTTCATTACTGGAAAAAGTAAAGCTACATTGAAAACTAGTGTTGTGGAAAAAGAGGCTCCCATGGAAAAAAGTAACGATATCTCGCTCGGCGACCTTTCCCCGGATCTGAAAAAAGTAGAAAATTATTATGTGGCCAATATCAATTTTGAACTTTCCAAATTGGAGGTTTCCAAAGAAAATAAGGCCATTGTAGCTAGTTTTATGGACCAGTTGGCCACATTGAACGCGGAATATAAAAAATTGAATGCCGAACTGAACCTAATAGGCCCCAATGACCAGACCATCACCGCCCTTATCAAAAATCTACAGTTGCGCCTACAAGTGTTGCACCGATTAAAAGAGAAGTTGAACCAGTTAAAATCATCGAAAAATGAAGAAGTTATCAGTATGTAAGTCCCTAGTGCTATTCCTATGTCTCATCAGCATCGGCGCCTACGGGCAAAAGGAAAGCAAAACCTATTCGGAAAAATTCACCGTAACCGCCGATGCCGTGCTTGATATCGATACTAGCCATGCCGATATCGAATTTGAGACTTGGAACAAGGATCAAATAGTCATTGAGGCCAAAATAGAACTGGAAGGCGCCACCCCGGAAGAGGCACAGGAATATTTTGAGCATGAAGGCATCGAAATTATGGGAAACAGCAAAAAGGTAAGCATTACCGTAGGTAGTGGGAGTCCGTGGATTTCCCATTCCTTTGGAAATATGGAAAACCTACATATCGAGATACCGGAATTACCTGAATTTGAATCCTTCGAGATGGATTTTGATATGGCGGCATTGGCCGATGTACCGCCTCCGCCTCCTGTACCGGATTCTAATTTCGATTATGGGGCCTATCAAAAGGACGGTGAAAAATATTTAAAGGAATGGCAGAAAAATTTTCAAGAGGATTTTGGCGAGCCCTATCAAAAAAGCATGGAAGCATGGCAGCAAAAAATGGAGGCCAAACAAGGGGAAATACTGGCCAAAAGAGAAAAAATACTTGAAAAAAGGATGGAAGTCCATGCCAATCGCATTAAAAACAGGGCCAAAGCACAACAGAAACGCATGGAAATCTATCAATCCCGCCGATATGGCGATTCAAATTCACCGTATTCAACACCTCATTATAACGGGGCAAACCGACCGAACACTTTTTACTTTAATTCGAAGAACGAAAACAGAAATTTTAAGGTAAAGAAGTCCATTAAAATAAAAATGCCCAAGGCGACCAAAATCCGGATGAACGTGCGTCATGGGGAAGTGAAAATGGCAGGCAACACCAAAAACATGAACGCAACACTGAATCATGCCAGTTTGCTGGCTTCGGTTATTGAAGGAGATAAAACCAAGGTAATGGCTTCCTATTCCCCCGTAAGCGTACAACATTGGAACTATGGCGATTTACAGGTCGCCTATTCCGAAAATGTGAACCTGCAGGAGGTGCTTAACCTGCACCTAAACGCCACATCATCTGAGGTTACCATAGCCAACTTGACCCAATCGGCATATATCAAGAACGATTTTGGGCCTTTGACCATCCAATCGATTTCCAATGATTTTGAAACGCTCGATGTTTCCCTAGAAAACGCAGAATTAACTTGTGATCTGCCCGACACCGCCTTCACGGTCTACGTAATAGGCACGGAATCCAAGTTTGTCGCACCGGCCCTTGTCGAGTTGGAGACCACTAAAAACCAGGGCAGCTTCGTTCACAAGGGGTTCCATGGCAACAAAAATTCGGAGAAAGCCATAACCATCAATTCGAAATATAGCGAGGTGGTTCTTGAATGAACCTGCTTAGATGTCAGTAGACACATTCTTAGTTTAACGTGACCCAATTGGCAGGCTGAAGCCTATTTATGGGTGTGCAAAATAACTGCTGACCTTTGAATACGCTTTTAACCAACCGATTTTCAAAGTCTGACATCCTTTCCTAACTTTCTTTTACGGAATTCTTAGCGGACTAGAATTTTACAATCAATGCGCATCTTCCTTCAAATATTCCGAAAAATTGGCCTTGAACCGGTTCAACCTGGGAATCGAAACATTAGTGATATACGAGTTGTTCGGATGCTTTTTTTCATAATCCTGATGATACTCCTCCGCGTCATAAAATTTGGTGAACTCGGTCACTTCGGTGGTGATCGGCTCGCCTTGGTACACCTCTTGGTCTTTTAAAGCCTTGATATACCCTTCTATGATTTCCTTTTGCTTCTCGTTTTTATAAAAAGCAATGGATCGGTACTGCGGCCCTCTATCAGGTCCCTGTTGGTTAAGGGTGGTAGGGTCATGCGATCCAAAGAAAACCTGTACCAATGCGGTGAACGAGATTACTTTCGGGTCGTAAAATACTTCGACCGCTTCTGCGTGATCGGTCCGGCCGCCACCCACTTGTTCGTAAGTAGGATTTTCGCTCGTGCCCCCGGCGTAGCCCGATACGACTTCTTTGACCCCTTTTACACTCTCGAAAATTGCTTCGACACACCAAAAACAACCGCTCGCGAAGTAGGCGGTCTCATAGTTCTCCAATTCTTGGGCCGAGGGTTTCACCATCTCCGCCATCTGTTCGGTTGAAGGCGTATCCATTGTTTTTTTGGTATTCGACTGGCACGAAGTGGTCAAAATGAGGAAAAGGGCAAGTACTACTTTCGTAAATAATTTCATAGATAGTATTTTTCAATTAGTCCTTTTATATACGATAACTTACTTAAAAAGTTCATAAAAAAAAAGGACTGTCCGTAGTTTTCCGGACAGTCCTTTAGATGAATTGTAAATAATGACCCATCGATCGATTGCTCTCAGGCCGGTAATCGATTATTTTGATATTACATTCCCCCTATTGTACCTGTTCCAAGTACTTCGATGCCCGATATCTTCGGTTTGTTGACCGTGGCTTCGAACGTAATGTTCAATTCGCCATCGGTAACTTCAATATCGTACATTCTTGAACTGGCAGTGGCAGGATCTACGTCTTTAACAAGATCATATCCGGTAAAAACTTGAGTACCTTCTAAGCTGGCGTTAAAGATTCGTTTACCAACATCACCTTCGAAAGCTTCCGGATTTGCTGATCCCCAATAGATTTCGGCAAAATAGAGTTTTACCGTATAGGTACCATTACTTATAGGAATATTATAAGAAAATGGGCCTCTGATATTGGTGCCATCTTTAGTTATCCTTTCGGTCAGGTAAAGGGCATCGTCTTCGGTGCCGGCTATTTCAGTAACTTGAGGATTAGTGTAGGCTACGGTATTCTCGGCTACAAAATACTGATCTGCCATGAAGACATTGCCATCTAAAGTAACTTCCGGGCCACCGCTGTTGATCCGCAATATTGAAGGTCCTAAGGGTACGGTCGATTGACCTACATCCTGCGCGGGATTCGAATCGTCGGGATTGAACGTGATATCGACAGTATCGGTAATAGCTACATCGTTAAGAGTGCCCGAAACAGTTATATTTTCTTCTACTCCATTTGTTACGGTAGCAGTGTACGTACCGTTGCTATTGTCGGTCACTGCAGATACGGTTGCAGAGCCGGTTGAGGTCAATGCCACAACACCTCCGCTCACAGCCAACAATATACCGTCGGCATCCGCCAATTGTACGGTCACCATTGAAGTCGAAACGCCTTCCACCAAGCTCGTTGCCGTGGCATCGATAGTCGTATTGGCGTTGGTGGGATCGGGGTCTCCAGCTACTATAGCAGCGGCCTCGAAGTTAATTTCGGCCGTTTTAACAATGGCCACATCCTTCAACGTACCGGAAATGGTTACTGTTTCGGCGACCGTGTTGGTTGCCGTGGCGGAATAACTGCCATCATTATTATCGGTTACCGCGGATAGCGTTGCAGAACCGGTCGAAGTTAAAACTACCGTGCCGGCACTTTTAGTAAACGGTTTTCCATCGGTATCCGCAATCTTAACGGTCACCGTTGATGTAGCAGTTCCGTCGGCCACCACTGGCGAACTGGCTTCAATGGTAGAGTTGGCGTTCGTCGGATCGGCGATAGGGTCAACGACTACGGGGGGTTCGGTACCGGGGTCGTCGCTACTACAGGCAACTGGTATCACCGTAAAAGAGGCAATTATAGTCGCGATCAAAAAATACCTTTTAAACAATTTAAGTTTCATAGTTTATTACATTTAAGTTATTAATTTACTTTACCATTAATGGAGCAAAATTATCCATATCCCTTTCGGTAACCAATTTAAAGATCATTTTATCGATGAAATACCGATGTTTTCGATAAGGCAATCAAAAATTTTTTGTAAGAAAAGTTTTATTCCAGATAAAGTGCAAGTTACATACGGTAACAGATAAAAAACAGATTTTTTCCCAATTATTTTTGATTTGTTTGCTTTTCCTTGAATCTATCAACACAGTTAATTTAACCATGGAAAACTTTTTAAGTAACAGCTAAGTCGGTCCTTCACCCTACCTAGTGAACTGTATTTCATCTGATTTATTACGTTTTACCGAAATTTTATACCCTTTAACGAAAAATACCTATTAAAAATTCATAGGTGACGTTAGTATAGTGTAACTGTTTTAAAATAATGGACTATGCGATTAATCTTGACTTTGGTAACGATACTTTTATTCAGTTTTAAGGCGACCGCCACAGTTGAGCGTCCTCAAGTCAATAAAATCGATACTATACTGCTTGTAAAGCCAGAATTTCCATTAAAGATTTCCAAACCGTCGTTTGATGTTGACATCAGAACGGCTATCCTTTATAAGATGAAAGAGAACATCATCCGCAGGGAACTTTCATTTACGCCGAAAAAGAAATGGATGAAGTGGGTGTGATGTACCATTTTTAGTTCAAAACTGTTTCTTCCTGAATAATATCCTCCAAAACATCCCAGACATTATCCCTTACGATCAGTTGTCCTTCCGATGTAGGATGAATGCCGTCGTCTTGGTTCAGGTCGGGATTGCCTGCGACACCTTCCAATAAAAAGGGAATCAGTTTTATATCGTTCATTTCCGCCAGTTCGGGAAAGAGTTGCCGAAAATCACCGGCATACTTCTGGCCCATGTTCGGGGGAATCTGCATACCCGCCAAAACGATTTGGGTATCTGCATTCTTTTCGCGTACCAAATCAATAATGGCTTGAAGGTTTTTACGGGTTTCCTTTATGGGGATGCCGCGAAGTCCATCGTTGGCCCCCAGTTCCAATACAAAAATGTCTACTTTCTGGTTTAAAACCCAATCCAAACGGTTGAGTCCGGCCGAGGTAGTTTCCCCACTTAGCCCGGAATTAATGGCAGTGTAGTTCAAATCCAATGAATCCAACCGGTCCTGAATCAGCGCTGGGAAAGCTTCTTCGGTATCGAGACCGTAGCCAGCGGTAAGGCTGTTGCCAAAAAAAAGAATGATTTTTTCTTCGGATTTTTCAGCGGCCTGGGTGACGGCATCGGAAGTTTTGGAAGGTTCGGTATCGGCTTCCTTTTTGGGGGTATCCCCACAGGATACAAGCATTAGCACCAGTAAAATATAACGAAACTTTAAGAGGTTCTGCATAGCTATTGGGTCTGAAAATCGGAATCATTTGCCTATTTTTCCGATTCTGCCTGCCCTATAAGGGGCGGGTACAAAAAGAAAATCACGCAATTTTATGGCAAAGATATTAAACGTAAGCCATCTGACGAAGCGCTACACGAGCGGAACGAAGGAGTTAACGGTATTGGACGATATCACTTTCGATATCGAAGCCGGGGAAACCTTCGCCATTGTGGGGCCATCGGGCAGTGGTAAGACCACTTTATTGGGACTTTGTGCCGGTCTCGACCGGGCGGATTCCGGGTCGGTGGAACTCTGTGGTACCGACTTGGCTACCTTGAACGAAGATGAACGTGCCGCGCTGCGCAATCGGGAGGTTGGCTTTATTTTTCAGAATTTCCAGTTGCTCCCCACCTTGACCGCCTTGGAAAACGTAATCGTTCCTTTGGAACTGCAAGGCATCAAAAATCCCGGTACCTCTGGAATGGATTTGTTGGACAAGGTCGGATTGGCGGACCGTTTCCACCATTACCCCTCCCAGCTTTCCGGTGGCGAACAGCAGCGGGTGGCCCTGGCCAGGGCATTTTCAAGCAATCCATCCATATTATTCGCCGATGAGCCCACGGGAAACCTTGATGAGGAAACCGGCGAAAAGGTCGTACAGCTGCTATTTCAGCTGAACCAAGAGGCTAATACAACGCTGGTCATCGTTTCGCACGATCTCGAGCTGGCCCAACGGAACCAACGAATCCTCCGGTTGAAAGGTGGAAAGATCATTGCTAACGAAAGCACCGTACGCTTGTGAAAAACGATAAGGGCAATGCGGCCAAAACGAACTTCAACTGGCTACTTAAAATGGCGTGGCGTGATGGTAAGGCCAGCGGCAAACGCTTGGTGCTATTTATGGCTTCGATTGTTTTAGGCATCGCCGCGGTAGTGTCCATACAATCCTTCAGCGAAAATTTAAAGGAGAACATCGGACTCCAGTCCAAAGCCCTAATGGGGGCTGATTTTATCATCGACAGCAACCAGCCTCCTACCGAAAGGGTGCAACAGCTCATTGATTCGCTGGGCGGCGCGGATGCCAAGAGCGTCGGTTTTCCCTCCATGGCCGTTTTCCCGAAAAACGGAAACACCAAATTGGTAAATGTTAAGGGTATGGACGGCAGTTTTCCCTTTTATGGGGAATTGGAAACCGACCCGGTTTCCGCAGCAACGGAATATCAACAATCCGGAAGTGCCTTGGTCGATGCGACCTTGATGTTGCAGTTCGGGCTAAAACCTGGCGATTCCATTGCTATCGGAAAAATTTCTTTGCCCATAGCGGGTACTTTGGTTTCAGCACCGGGAAGCACGGGCGTTTCAGCTTCGGTCGCTCCACCGGTCTTGATTCCCTATCGTTTTATCGAGGCGAGCGGACTCGTACAGACTGGAAGCCGGGTGGGCTACGACTTTTATTTCGTGGCCAAGCCAGATCAGGATCTCGAGGCTCTGGACGAGAAAGTCGACCCATTGCTCGATACCGAAAATGCGGATCTTGACACGCATACCTCTACCGGCGAACGTTTGGGCCGCCGTTACGAGAACTTCGGTAAGTTTTTGAACTTGGTCGCCTTTATTGCCCTATTGTTGGGCTGCGTAGGCATCGCCAGTTCCGTACATATCTATATTAAGGAAAAATTGCAGTCCGTTGCCGTACTCAAATGTATCGGGGCCAGCCGCAAACAAAGTTTTTTGATCTACCTCATACAGATTGCCGGAATGGGCTTGATCGGCGGATTGGTAGGTACCTTGGCCGGATTGCTGATACAACAATCGTTTCCCTTATTGTTACAAGGCTTTTTGCCTTTCGAGGTCAAAATTTCGTTTTCCGCGGCACCGATCATAATGGGGTTGCTACTCGGACTGTTCATGTCGGTATTGTTTGCCTTATCGCCGCTCTTGAGCACGTGGTACGTGTCACCGCTGCAGGTCTTGCGCATTCAGGAAAACAGGAACGAGAAATCGCGTAAGGCCGATCTTCTAGTATTTTTGGCCATAATGGTCTTTGTTTTTCTCTTCTCCTTTTGGCTCTTGGGCAACTGGAAATACGCCCTGTCTTTCGCTGTGGGTATTCTGGTAGTTTTTGTCCTGTTGGGCGGGGTTGCGAACCTCTTTATGAAAGGAATAAAAAAATACTTTCCGGCCTCTTGGGGCTTCACTGCCCGACAGAGCCTTTTGAACCTTTTTCGGCCTAATAACCAGACCATGGTATTGATCTTGGCCATCGGCGTTGGTACGTTCTTGATCAGCACCCTATATTTTTCCAAGGATATCCTTTTGGCGAAAACTTCGTTGGAATCCAATGAAAAGGCGCCCAACCTGATTTTATTGGATGTACAGACCGACCAACAGGAAGCCGCCGTAAGTCGGATTACGGAAAAGGGATTGCCTTTACTGAACAACATCCCCATAGTAACCATGAGGATGCAGAAAATCAAGGACCGTTCCGTGAATGATATCCGTTTGGATACTACTTCGACCATTAATGGATGGATACTGAACCACGAGTTTCGCGTCACCTATCGCGATTCGTTGATCGATTCCGAAACCTTGGATGCCGGAAGTTGGCCAAGCCAATCGGAAAAGGAAGGCATAGTACCCGTTTCACTTTCCGATAACGTGGCCAGAGATGCCGAGGTCGGGGTAGGTGACCGGCTCGTTTTCAATGTACAGGGCATGCTGATGGAAACCGAAGTCGCCAGCATCCGAGCGGTGGATTGGGGGAGGATGCAGTTGAACTTCTCCGTGGTATTTCCGACGGGCGTTCTGGAAAGTGCCCCCCAGTTTCGGGTTTTGACCACCCATACACCAAACGAAAGTACCTCCGCCGCCTTACAGAGAGAGCTTGTAAAAGAATTCCCGACCATCTCTATATTAGATCTTAGGCAGCTATTGACGATCGTGGATGGTATACTCGGAAAAATTTCATGGGTCATCAATTTCATGGCGTTCTTCAGCATCCTAACCGGAATCATCGTGCTCATCGGTTCGGTACGCACCAGCAAGTACCAGCGCATCAGGGAAAGTGTACTGCTTCGAACCTTAGGGGCAAAAAGCGGACAGATACTAAAAATCACCGCTTTGGAATACGGGTATCTCGGTATTTTAGGGAGTACCATCGGCATTCTACTCTCGTTGATCAGTAGTCAATTGCTGGCCTTCTTCGTCTTTGAGACCGCCTTCATACCATCATGGGTGCCGTTTCTCATCGTTCTGCCCGGAATCACTGCCCTTGTACTCGCCATCGGTTTGCTCAATAGCCGCAGCGTTCTGAAAAGTCCACCTTTGGAAGTTTTACGTAAGGAAGGAGTTTAGGCCTTCCTTACCAAGCCGACCCCTGAAAAGAAGAATATTGCTCCTAGAATACCGTAAACCATTAGCATCTTTGTCGTACCGGAGTCATTGGCGAAAAGTATCGCGGTATATATGAGGCCACCGATGCCCAAAAGGGTTAACACGGTGCCGAAAATTTTCTTTAAATCCATAGGGTTAAAAGTAAAAAAAAATTAAATACGCGTCACAAGTGTCGATAAAACTTTTAAAAATCCTCACTTTTACTTGGTATTTTAAAATCAAAACCCGGTTAAAATACACCCTGTTCCGATAAAGTGTTTTCGAAAAGAAATCCGTTCAACGACAGTTTTTAGCGCTTTGACCATGTTGATGCCGATTACCGAAAATGATGTGTTTTTCAGCGATTTACAAGGCTGTGAAATAGGGCATACTGCGTTCTAATTATATAAAACGCAAGTCATGAAAACTATCGCTACTTTAATTTTTATTCTTTTTATCGGAGTTAATACACAAGCCCAAAATGGAATTGATATAAAAGTTGATGCGGTTGAAATGACAATCGTTACCGAATCGTCTTTTGAAGCCGTTACTTTGGAAACCGCCACAGAGGTCGCCCGTTTGTACAAGCGTACCAATACCAGGGTCAAAAAGGAACTTACTTTTTCTACCAAGGCGAACCGGGCCAAGATGGCGTAAGAATTCCGCTTTACAAAAAGGGCTTCACTTCCCACACTAAACGTCCTACGCCAATCGCCAAACGCTAATTTCAAGGTATTTTTTTAGAAAAACCCAAGTTTAAAAGCAAATCTTATCGATAAGCGGTTTCGATGCCCAAGTACGCTCATCGAACATTTTTTACCATTTGACGTAGTTTTTTCCATTTACCGAAAAACACTGGTTTTCAACGGATAACGCCGGTTCCTATATCTTTTTCACGTTATATTTATAGAAATCAAACCTTACACATGAAAACTTTTTCGACCTTAATCTTTGTACTAACCTTCGGAGCCATGGCTCTGGCAAATACAGTTACCGATGTTAAAATTGATAGTATTGAAATGGGTGTTGTTCTGGGTAGTGGCACTGACGATCTTAACGCTGCTTCGCAAACTACGATTGGCACCGAAAACAGTATAGCCCGTTTGTACAAATTTCAAAATGCCCGGGTCAAGAAAGCTCTGGCATTCGATACAAAGCACTCAAATGCTAAATTAGTATAGTGCTCGGGAATAAATCATAATGTACAATAACTGGTGGAATACCGACGACTATGCCACGGAGGGTATTTGATCCCGTACCTCTCTAAACTTAACGATATAATGTGTGCCATTTTTGGAAAAATCACGTGCAATAGATCCCTGTAACTGGCGGGCGAGGTTATGGATCAATTTCAGACCGAGCGATTTAGAATTTTTATAGGTAATAGTTTCTGCAAACCCAATACCGTCATCTCCGATATTCAACTGAAATTCATCTGCATCGCCCTTGCGCAATTTTATACATATTTCACCTTTATTTTCGTCAATAATACCATATTTTAAGGCATTGGTCACGGTCTCATTGATCAAAAGGCCCAAGGGAATGGCTGTATCGATATTGAGCTTTACATCAGGGATATCGATATCTAAAGTAATATTGCTGCTCGTACCCTTTACCGAACGTATCAGGTATTCCGCCAGTTCCTGTACATAGGATCTGTACTCGATTTTCGAAAGATCTTCACGCATATAGAGCATTTCATGGACCATAGCCATTGAAATGACCCGGTTCTGGCTACTTTTTAGAAGACTTTTGACCTCTTTGTCCTCAGTACTACGCGATTGTAGGCTTAATAAGCTTGATATGGTCTGTAGGTTGTTTTTGACCCTGTGGTGCACCTCTTTGATCAAGGTTTCCTTTTCATTGATTTTTTCCTCCAGTTCGTTTTTTGTCTTGTAGAGGTTGTGGTGAGCGTGCAAAAGGTTCTTGCCGAATACGCCCCCCAAGAGATAGACGGAAAAAAGAACGCTGATAAGGGCGAACACATTCCTTGAATTTTCGGGAATCACATTGGTGACGAAACTAAAATCGACGATGCTCTGCGAATAGATCAAGACGATAATCAGCAGGTTAAGGTTCAAATAAAGGGTTCCGTATGCCTTGGTGGTCACATAGCCCGCAACAACGATCAGGGCAAGCACAAAAATAAACGGGCTGTTGATACCCCCACTGTATAAAGTGATAATACTGGCCCCTGTCAAGGTCATTATCGATACGATGTTATAGGTCAGGGTCAGACTTCGGTGGTAATTATAAAGGATGGTGTTGATCAGGTTCAGGACACCGAAAATCAGGAATACGTAGGGAATAACTTGGGTTATATCCAATAGGAACAAACAGATAAAGCAAAATACAAGGGAAAAGATCGAACTGAAATAATTGACCTTTATGACCAAGCGCACCTTATCTCTCAGTCGCTCTTCCAGTTGTGTTTTTTTTTGCATAGCGGTTAAAGATATTGAATTTTAAACTACCCATAAAAATGTCTTTCTGAGATGCGAGAAGGGCTTTAGTTCACCGGGCTCAATTGCCTATCGACATCTAGAAAGGCGATTTGGTAATCCGTGCCCTTTGAACAAGATTTACGCTGTACCGATCCCCTGAGTTGCCGGGCCAGGTTGTGGATCAGTTTAAGACCTAATGATTTTGTAGTCCTAAAATCCAGTTCCTCAGAAAAACCGATGCCATCATCCTTAATGCCCAAAACGTATGCATTTACTGCATCCTCTTTTTTAAGTGTGATGTCTATCTGACCGTTTGCACTGTTCGTAAATCCATATTTGAGGGAATTTGTCACTGCTTCGTTTATGAGAAGCCCTAAGGGAATTGCGGTATCAATACACAACTTTATCTCGGGTATATGTAGCTGTATGCGAATATTTTTGTTTTTGCAATCGGCAGAGTTCAGAAGATAATCGGACAGTTCCTGTACATAGGGACGAAACTCGATTTTTGAAAGATCGTTCCGTATATAGAGCATCTCATGGATCATGGCCATTGAGATAACCCTGTTCTGGCTACTGCCGATCAATTTCCTGATTTTTTCGTTGGACGTATTTTTTGCCTGAAGGTTCAATAGGCTCGAAACGGTCTGTAAATTGTTCTTTACCCGATGATGTACTTCCCGTAAAAGAAATTCCTTCTCCATAATCCGCAATTCTATTTCCGATTTTGATCGGCTCAAAGCTTCGTGCGCCCGTAACAGGGTTTCCCCAAAAACACCGCCTACAAGGTATACGGCAAAAATGAGGGATATTAGACTGAAATGGGGCTCCGACTCGGCGGGAACCTCATTCGTAATAAAAGAAAAACGGACTTCGCCAATTCCATAGATTAGGATTATAATCAAAATCACCGCATTCAAATAAATGGTTCCAAAAATACGGGCGCCCGCATAACCTCCTAGTACTATTACGCCCAGGATAAAGATAAACGGACTTTCTATACCACCACTATAGAGTATAATTGCTATGGTAACGAGCAAGGATATAACCCCGGAACATATCGCGGCGGATTTTAAATTACCACGCTTTTTGAAAATAGCAATATTGCAGAGATTGAAGATGCTGTAGGCAAAAAACGCAATGGGCACTGCGCCGTATATACCTAAGGGATAGATACAAAGTACACCAAAAACAGCGGTCAGCGCCGATGAAACGTAAACAAACCTGTACATTAACCGGGTTTGATCGTCCGTTTTATATTGGATCTTGTTCGAGCTTGGCATCTATTCGTTTAGGGTGGGACCGTGCGAAACCGCATCAAAAGAACTGACGGAAAACCTTCCATACATTTATAAAGTACGTCAATTCAGATGAAAACTGGAACTTTATTCAGAAATATCTTATGTGTATGTCAAAAAAAAGTGTAGTATATTGGGAATGTATAGGAAGTGGCTTATTCCTCGGTCAATACCCACTCCCCTTTGTCGATCAAGGGTTCGGCCTGTTTGTATTTTACGGTCTTGCTCTCGCCTGACAATACATTCTTGATAGTTACCCGCTCGTTACGGCCTATTTTTGGCCGCTCACGAACAATAGTTTCCGTAACCCGCGGCCGTTGGCCTCGTGTTTGCCCGGCTGCGCGGTTCTGCGCGGCAAGCTGGTCGCTGTTGGGAATCTCTTCCTTACTGGTCTGTAATTCTTCCTTGGGCCGACGTAGGTTTCGTTCCTCTTGAATCGCGTTGGGGTTGCCACTGGGCAGTTCGCCCTTGAAAAGGAAGGAAACGACCTCTTTATTTACCTTGTCGATCATGACCTTAAAAAGTTCAAAGGCTTCGAACTTGTAAATCAATAAGGGATCTTTTTGTTCGTGTACCGCCAGCTGAACGGATTGCTTTAGTTCGTCCATCTTGCGTAAATGGGTTTTCCAAGAATCGTCGATTATAGCTAAGCTGATGTTCTTTTCGAAATCGGTAACCAGTTCCTTTCCGTTACTTTCATAGGCATTCTGCAAGTCGGTAACGACATTTAGGGTCTTTA
>NZ_JBGTHY010000206.1:0-2863 GCF_041745955.1 Pricia sp. | reverse complement strand
CGGTTTCCCATGAATCCATACGTTTGGAAAAAGTGATTTCC
Source organism: Pricia sp. (assembly GCF_041745955.1). Taxonomy (NCBI): domain Bacteria; kingdom Pseudomonadati; phylum Bacteroidota; class Flavobacteriia; order Flavobacteriales; family Flavobacteriaceae; genus Pricia; species Pricia sp. Next base: position 2,822 of record NZ_JBGTHY010000206.1, on the reverse strand, counting down.
GCCGATGATATGTACCAAGCCGTGCGTAAAAGCTATCCGGATGCCGACATTGTTATCTGTGCCGCTGCGGTCGCCGATTACCGTCCGAAATTTGTATCAGAACAGAAAATTAAAAAAAACGATGCCGAGTTTTCCATCGCGCTGGTGAAAACGAAGGACATCCTGTTATCCCTCGGAAAAGAAAAGAAAAAGCAATATCTGGTGGGCTTTGCCTTGGAGACCGAAAACGAACTCGATAACGCCAAGGCCAAGCTGAAAAAGAAGAATCTGGACGCTATCGTGCTCAACTCCCTGAACGATACCGGGGCCGGATTCGGAACACCCACCAATAAAATCACCTTTCTCGATAAGAATTCCGCGATAATACCGTTTGAACTAAAGAGCAAGGCCGAGGTGGCCCAAGATATTTTCTCCGAAATCCTTAAACGACGCTATGCGTAAAATCTATATTTTGTTAGTCGTTTCATGCTTCGGCCTTTCGCTACAGGCGCAAGAACTGAATTGCACGGTTACCGTAAATTCCGATCAGGTAGCGCAGACCAACCAGCAGATATTCAAAACCTTGGAGCGTTCGTTGAACGATTTTGTAAACAAGAACAAATGGACGAATCGCACCTATCAGGAAAACGAACGGGTCAATTGCCAGATGTTCATTACGATTACCAAATACGAATCGAACCGTTTTGAAGGCAATATCCAAATCCAATCTTCCCGTCCCGTTTACAATACATCTTATGAAACTTCAGTGTTTAATTATAAGGACAGTGATTTCAATTTCGAATATATAGAGTTTCAACCGCTGGTGTTCAATAAAAACGTTTTTGAGTCGAACCTTGTAGGGGTTGTTTCGTATTACGCTTACGTCATTCTAGGCTTGGATGCCGATACTTTTGCCTTGGAAGGGGGTACCGATTCGTTCCGGACGTCGCAACAGATAACCACACAAGCGCAGGGAAGCAATTTCTCGGGCTGGGACCAGAACAGTGATCGCAGCCGTTTCGAACTGGTTGATAATCTTTTGTCGAACACGTATCGCGAATATCGTATCGCCATGTACAATTACCATCGAAAGGGCCTGGACATTTTGGGCGACAACAATAGTACGGGCAAACAAGTGATCGCCGGTACGATGAAACTGTTCGAAACCATGATCCAACGCCGTCCCAATGCGTTTTTGATACAGACCTTTTTTGACGCCAAGGCCGATGAAATTCAAAATATCTTCTCCGATGGCCCCAAAGTCGATATTGTCGAATTGAAGGAGACCTTGAACGCCGTTGCCCCTACCTATTCCAATACTTGGAAGGATATAAAGTATTGAGTAAAAAGTGCCAAGTTATCGATTGAAAACAATTGGCAGGAAAAAACAGTGCAGACTACTATTGGGAGATAACCACTTATTACTTCGTATCAATCACCGGCCCGCTATTGCTTTTTTTCTGAATTATCGATTATCTTTACCACACTAAACTCTTACAGTAGCCAGTGCTCGCAAATCTTTCCATAAAAAATTACGCCCTTATCGATGAACTGAACGTTTCGTTTACGGACGGATTTACGTGTATCACGGGTGAAACCGGGGCGGGCAAATCCATTTTGCTGGGAGGCCTTTCCTTGGTATTGGGCAAGCGGGCGGATCTTTCTTCTTTGCGGGATAAGGATGCAAAATGCATCATCGAGGCGGAGTTCAAGATTGATAAATATGGATTAAAGTCCTTCTTTGAGGATAATAATCTCGATTACGAGAAGCGTACCATCGTAAGAAGGGAAATACAGCCCAGCGGGAAGTCCCGCGCCTTTATCAACGATTCCCCGGTGACTCTAGATATTCTTACCGAACTCGGTGACAACCTTATCGATGTGCATTCACAGCACCAGACCCTTCGTTTGGCGGACAATGATTTTCAACTGAAAGTTATCGATGCCTTGGCGGATAACGGGAAACTCCTGGCCACCTATTCAGATAATTTGGAGGGATACCGCAAAACCTCAAAGGAACTTCAAGAGCTTATCGATTTTCAAAAGGAGGCGATAAAGGAACATGATTATAACAGTTTCCTGTTGGAAGAATTGGAAGCCGCCCCTTTAAAGGTAGGTATTCAAGAGGAGCTGGAAGAGCGCTACGAACAACTGAACAACATTGAAAATATCTTGGAACTACTTTCCAAGGGTTATCAACTTTTGAACGATGAACAGGTAGGCGTGGTCAACTCACTGACCGAATTAAAACAAGTGTCCAACCGATTGTCCAGTTTCGGGAGTCAGTATGCCGACCTGAACCAGCGCATACAGTCCATATTCATAGAGATCGATGACATAGCCGACGAGTTACAGCGATTTCAGGACCGTGCCGAAGCCGATCCGCAGTCATTGGAAGAGACCAATACCAAGTTGCAACTGCTTTACGACCTACAAAAAAAACATGGGGCTGGGGATGTTTCGGAATTACTGGAAATCAAGGAAACCTTATCCGAAAAAGTAAGCGTTACCGAAAATTTGGAATCGAATATCCAAAGGAAACAGGAATTACGATCGGTTCAGCAAAAGGAATTGGATACATTGGCGGATTCATTGTCCGCCAAACGTGAAAAGGTGCTTCCGAGTCTTAAAAAACAGCTACAGGATAGTTTATCTTCCTTGGGCATGCCGAGTGCGACCTTCAAAATTGAAATACATCCCTCTAAAGAGTTCAAAAACAACGGAAAAGACGGGTTGACCTTTTTGTTTTCCGCGAACAAGGGTACGGATTATGGGGAGTTGAAAAAAGTAGCTTCAGGTGGGGAACTTTCCCGTATCATGCTGACGATAAAGTCCATTTTGGC
>NZ_JBGTHY010000205.1:0-18251 GCF_041745955.1 Pricia sp. | reverse complement strand
TCTTTCCGCCATTTTTTCTTTCTTTTTGTCATTGTTGAGCAGCCGTTCGGCAAGCGGAGTATCCACAAGGGACGGTGCGATGACGTTCACCCTTAATTTCGGGGCATATTCGGCGGCCAATGACTTGGCGAAGCCTTCAATTGCTCCCTTGGCAGCGGCTATACTGGTGTGGAAAGGCATCCCAACACCCACTGCGACGGTACTAAAAAAGACCATACTGGCACCGTCCGCCATTTTGGGCATGATTTCTTTAACGACTTTTACCATCCCAAAAAAATTGAGCTCCATATCCTCTTCAAAGGTATCCAGACTCATCATTTTAAAGGGTTTCAAATTGATATTCCCGGGACAATAGGCAAAGCCGTGCAGCTCATCGGGTAGGGAAGAAGTATCTAGTTCGTCGGTTGTAGCATCGAATTTGATATAATCGACGTTAAGGTTTTCGAGGGCATCATTCGTGCGGGAAGCGATATAAACATTATAGTCTTCCTCTAATTGCTTCGCCAATGAAAATCCGATTCCGTGCGATCCTCCGATTAATAGTATGTTCTTTTTCATGAAAAAAGTTTATGAGTTTGTAAAAAGTTTAGGAGTTTATGGGTTTAGAAGTTTAGTAAAAAGTTTCGAATTTTTGATTATGGCTATTTCAGAATGGATTATTTTCAATTTTAACAACTGCGACTGCGACTGCGACTACCTTCTTTATACTGATGTAAAATAAAGCTCTTTTACACTTCCTTCAATAGTACCAAAAAGTTCGATCAACTTTTGCTCCCGATGGGAGAATATTTGCTGCAATTGCTTTTTTACAAGGATGGGATGCGCCAATTGGCCTAAAACACCCATGGGGAGTTTGTAATCGATGATATCTTCCATCTCGGTTCCACCTTCGATTTCATTGAGAAAATGCTTGTGATGCCATAGCGCATACGGCCCAAAACGCTGCTCGTCAACAAAATAGTCTCCATCCTTTACATGCGTAATTTCCGTAACCCATTTGGTGGAATACATCGGAAAAGGGGATACTTTATAGGTTATAATCTGTCCTGGGAACATGGGCCTATCGCCTCCCGCTAAAATGTTGAACCCCATGTGTTCAGGGGTAATTACCTTCAGATTTTTCGGATCGGAAAGAAAATCCCAGGCCTTCGGTTTAGAAATGGGCAGGGATTGTTTGGAATGTAATCGATAGAGCTTCACAAGTCTGGTTTTAACAAATATAGCCGCATTTTTGTTTAACAAAAAATTATTGTGGTTAAACAAATAATAAAGGGAGTCCGATTGGATACCGATTTAAGATATCATTAACAGCTTCGATTCATGTTTATAGTAGCTTTGTGCAAACTAAAAATCAAATCAGATGAAAAAATTACTCGTATTGACTATGGTTGTTTTGGCCTCCGTTTCCTTGGAAGCCCAAATCAACACCCCGGCGCCCAGTCCGTTTTCAAAAGTGGAACAGAAGGTGGGCCTGACCGACGTAACCTTGGAATATTCCCGTCCCGCGATGCGCGGCCGTACTATTTTTGGGGATTTGGTACCCTATGACAAATTATGGCGCACCGGTGCCAATGAAAACACTAAAATCACCTTTGGCGACGATGTGACCATCGACGGTCAAGAGGTAAAGGCCGGTACGTATTCCGTTTTCACCAAACCGGGCAAAACGAGCTGGGAGATATTTTTATATACCGATACCGAAGGTGGGGTTCCCAAGGAATGGGACGCAAGTAAAATCGCCGCAAAAACAACATCGGAGGTGTATCCCTTACCGATGAAAATCGAAAGCTTTACGATGGGCTTCGATGATCTGGAATCGGGTTCCGCCATTTTGGGAATCATGTGGGAAAATGCCTATGTACCTTTAAAAATAGAGGTTCCCACCGAAAAAATGGTCTCCGAAAGTATCGAAACCACGATGGGAGGAAGTCCTAAAGCAGAAGATTATTACACTGCGGCCGTATATTACCTCGAATCGGACAAGGATGTCAAAAAGGCCCAGGATTGGATGGACAAGGCAATGGAAATGACCGATGAGCCCGCATTTTGGCAATTGCGTCAGCAGTCATTGATCCAAGCTAAGGCAGGTGACAAGAAAGCGGCCATCAAGACCGCTAAAAAATCTTTGGCCAAAGCCAAGGAAGCCGGTAACGATGACTACGTTAAGATGAATACGGATTCATTGAAAGAATGGGGGGCAAAGTAAAAGGTGTCCTTTTATAAAAGATTATAAAGAACAACTCAAGACGAGTTCATTATGAGCCCTAGCTTTTAAAAGCTGGGGTTTATTGTTTTAAGGCCCAAGTAGCTATTTCAAGTACATCCATTGCCACTAAATTTTCTGACTCAGGACCCTTTAGCTCGTTGGTATTGTTCTGATAAAGGGCCAATGCCAGTTCGCTCTTTAGATTTTTATCACCGGAAGTTTCTTTCAGTTTTGAAACAAAGCTGGATAATTCCCTTTCTTTCCCGGATTTTTTCATCGCCAATATACCGTACAAATGGTTCAGGGAATTGGAGTCGGGGTGATTTTGGGAATATTCAACAATTCCATTAAGAAGTACTTTGCTTTTTTCGGTTTCCCCGATTTCTTTCAGGGCCAAGGCCAAGAGATAATCCTGTGCCCTTTCATCGGGGTTATACGGTTTTCCCACACCGATATTTTCGGGCCATTTCTTAGACTTTTCCAATACTTGTATCGCCTTCTTAGAGTTCTTTTTTTGTATATATAATCTGGCAACGGCCATGTGTGCCCTTTCATAAATGTTGCGACTTTCGCTGGCATGTTCGTAAGGCAGCATCTGAATAGCTGCCAAAACGGATAACACTTCTTCGAACTGACCTGTGTTTAGCGAAGCTTTGGCATGGACCAAAGCAATATTGTAGTTTTTCGGGAATTTCGAAAAGGCTTTCTTCGATAGTCGGTAGGCTTTGGCATAATCAGTGTTTTTAAGGTGGAACTGAATGTTCTCTTCCCAAATCTTCCAGTCGTTGGGCTTCATTTCCAAGGCTTTTGTAAGGTCTTTCGATGCGCTTGCGGCATCATCATCCCCTGTCATCTTTGCCCGAAATCTATAGAAAATATCCGAATCAGGTTTATTGCCCAAAGTTTTTAGAAGGGACTTTCCCATTTCAATCTGACCCACGGCCAAGTAGTTTTGCGCCAGATAATAGTTTATTTTCCAGCTATCGGATTGTTGCGCGGCCCATTTTAAAACCGCAAGGGTTTCGCTTCGGTAGGGGGATACAAAGTCCACAGGATCATTTGCGACATCTTTCAGAAGCGTACTGCTTTTGGCGGCATTCTTCAACATGGAATTGCTTTTAATAGCTTTTGTTTCTCGCAGTAAAAAGGCTTTCCAAAGTCTATTTTTGGTGTCCTTATTTTCACCATCCAATAGGTGAAGGGCTTCTTCTTGCAATCCTAAATGCCGATAGTGTAGGGCAAGTCCCAAAAGGGTTTCCGACGGAAATTCATTGGTCAAGGCCAAGATGGGCTTTTGTCCGTTCATAAATCCTCTTTCCGTTTGTGCGAAATAATCCAAAGGAGCGATTTCGGAAATTGCGGTTATTTCTTCTTCGAATTTCTCCTTTTGTTTGTTCTTTCGGGCGGAGACGGCCAATACCTTTCTGGCATTTAGGTTGTACGTGTTGAAATTCAATGCCTTTTGGGCATATATTACAGCCCTTTTGTAGTTTTTCGAGGCCAAATAGAGTTCCGCCATTTGGGCATAGGCGACCGAGCGGTATTTGACATCCCTGGCCGCCCAGCCCAATGATTCTTGGGCGTTGATGGTATCATTTATCGCGCTGTAGGTGATGCCTGCCATATAATTGGCGCCCGAATCGTAGGTGTCCATCCGTAATACGGCATTGATATGCGATAGCGCACTTTCGTAATCTGCCTTTCGGTATTCCAATTCGGCCAATTTGATAAGGCCAGCACGATGCGAAGGATCCAGCTGCACCACTTCGGATAATTTTTTATGGGCCAGTTGGTACTCCCTAAACTCCAAGGCCTCCGTACCGTCTGCTAAAAGTTGTTCCGAGTCGGAAACTTTTAAGTCTGTATCGGGATAAAAGGGTCTTTTAATACGGTCGGCTTTCGGATTGTTGGTATAGGATAGTTCGGTGCCTTCCACAAAAACCTGTATGCTATCCGATGCCTTTACCGGAAGTAATTTTGAATAGATTCCCATCGGTTTCAAATCCAATTTTTCAGTGAGGGCTGTTTCCCCATTGAAGACAATTTTGATTTCGGAATCGAGATTTTGCAAGGCGTTCAGTCCGATTTTAAGCTGATTCCCATCCTTTTCAACATTTAGTACCCCTTCTTCGGAAGCATCTACCATGCCCCCGATCTCTTTGTAGGGAAACCAGATTTCGTGCCAGGTATCCATCATATAGGGGTCAAACCCGACTTGACTGATGGGGTTGATGGCACCGCCGGAATATTGGTCCAGCAACCTGCCCGCCTGAAATTCGATGTATTGCCCGTCGGAATCGGTCAGCAAATCTTCCCAAATACCCCCGGATCGCGATAAGGCCCAAAGCCATAATTTCTGGCCGGGCATTTCTTCATAAGGCGCCCATTGGCCGAAACCGAAGTTGCGGTCGTGGTAATAGCCGCCGAAAAAATCGTTGAATTCCCCGACGACATGATAGGATTTAGCAGGGCCGAAATCATTGTTTTTATACAGGGCCAGATTACGGCCCTGTTCGTCGATGGGCCAGGGATGAGCATCGCCGTTATGCTCTAGGTAGGTGTTGCCGGGAATAAAGAATTCAAGGTCATCAGTGGCCACCGCCGCGGCCGTCATCCAATTGTAATAGGCTTCCGTTAAGGGGGAAGCGTTGTACCAAGAGGCCTTGGTCTCGAAATAGGCCTTATCTTTTTCTAAACGGATCTCGACCGTCCAAGAGGTGTTCGATGGCAAATCGGTACTGCCCACTATACAGCTTACACTACCATCTGCATTGGTTCTTGTGATATAATCGACGGGCGTAGCAGTTGAAGGGTGATGGCCGATAATACCGAAATTGAACTCGATGCCGCCCGAGGTCCATGGTCCCCGCATGGCGATGTTACGGAATTTGATGACCTCGTTCTTGTACAAAAATTCTTCGCCCGTGCTTTTTTCGATGGCGCCCCAGACCTTACCCCCGATTTCGGGAAGCACCATTACTTTGATATACTCGTTTTCCAAGGTGACGACTTTCCAATCTTTTTTCTTGGAGGTATGTTCGTATTCCTCGAACTTAAAATACGGGAATATTTTTGGATTCTCCGCTAGGATGGGAACAGGATTTGGTTTTGCGAACCCGTAGGTGTCCAAGGATTGTATGTCTTCCTTTATGGTTACGGATTGTGCTTGGGTTGCCGAAGCAATTAGGAGGGCTAGTAAGAAGAATGAAAAGTAGCTTAGCGGTCGAATCATTTTGATTTTATTAGAAACTTGTAGAATAAATAGGGTTCAACATCAGCCTGCGCTTGTCGGTTGCAAGTAAAAAAGGGGGAGAACCCATGAACATAAATTTGTAACGAAATTTAATTACAAAGCTGCTATTTCACTTCATAGGTTTTCACTCCCTCATCGTTTATCGCAAAAAAGATAAATTCTTTACCATCTGCCCATTTTACCGAGGTGATATCCCTGACTTCGCCATCAATGTTGAGTCCGCTTTCTTGTGTGGTTACCGGTTCAAAACTGCCCTTGCCATCTCCTAGTAGGAGTAAACCCTTGTTAGCGTCATATCGGCCGTACTTTACCCGGGTGCCGAAGAAATTCCCCGCAAGAATCACATCTAAATTGCCATCCTTATTAAAATCTTGGACAAGAATGCAGTAAATTGGCGCAAACTGTGCAGAAACGGGTAGGGGCGTAACTTTAAATTGGTTGTTGCCCAAGTTTTCGATATAGCTGGTCTCAAAGTTTTTGGCTTCCAAAATCTGGGCATCGGACAGTTCTTCGGAGGTAAAGACATCCGTGATTTTTTGATCGGCGTAATCGGAATAATTCACGTATTTTCTTTTTAGACCACTGAGCTGGCTGAGTAGGTCATCCTTGGAGAATACGGGATAACTTTCGCCCATGATATAGGAAGTCAGGATCGGATCAAGCGAACCATTGCCGTCAAAATCTTTATAGTAGACTTGAACGGGTTCGTCCGGGGATGCTTTTAATTGGGAATTCAAGCCGAAATTACCAACGATATAATCCATATCGCCATCGGTATCAAAATCACCTTGCTCGATACTGTTCCACCAGCCTTGGGAATCCGTTAATCCGGAATCCGCTTTTAGTTCAACCAATTGACCGCCAGTATTTTCAAAAGCGCGGATGGCCATAAATTCCCCAACTAGCAGTAAGTCCGCTTTGCCGTCATCGTTAAAATCGGTCCAAATCGCGGCGGTGACCATGCCAGGGGATTCGAGATCTTTGCTTACCGATAGGGTGATATCCTTGAAATTTCCTTTCCCGTCGTTTTCAAGGATATAGCTTCTGGTTGACATCGGATATTGGCCAGGTATGCCCCTGCCGCCTACGAACAGATCTTGGTCGCCATCATTGTCAAAATCGTTGGCGTCTACGCATGAACCGTTAGCCGCCATCGGTGGGAGCGAAGTAGGGTTCTTTTTAAACCCTCCCTTTCCATTGTTCAAATACAAGCGGTCCTGTAGTTCCGGGGCATCAATTTCAAATTCGTTGCTTCCGCTGACCACGTAAAGGTCAAAATCGCCGTCATTGTCGGCATCGAAGAAGAGGGCATCCACGTCTTCCGATCCGGAATCGGCATCGAAATCTGTCCCTGTTGTATTGAATCCACCTTTTTTTGGTTGTATCAATAATTCACCGGGACTTCCTTTGGCCCCGCCAATAAAAATATCTTCCAGGCCATCCCCGTTCACGTCGCCTTTGGCCATTTTCGGACCTTGGGTCGAGAGTTTGTGGGGCAGTAATTGTTCCCGTTTAAAATCACCGTAGTTGCTCTCCAAATGGATAAAAGGAATCAGACTATCCTGTGAAACATCGGTAAAATACCTTTGGTCGGATGCTTCCACCTCATTCTGAACTTTTTTGTTTCTCCTTTTTTTGGATTCACTTTGTTTTAGCGCCAGCGTTTGATTCGCTTTGACAGTAGTAAGGGACTGTTTCCTAGAATCTGGCCATACCACGGTAAGACTATCGACCTGTTCGGCGTCACCCAGACCGAATACCAAGATGTAATCCACCGAAGACTGGTAGCCCCTGGTAGGTATCAGTTCCTGCACGAGCTTTTGTCCGCCGCTGTGAACGGTAACTTTGGATCCTATACCAAAGGTATTTTTACCGTCCCCTTTTAATTGTATTTTAAGATACTGGTTCTTGTTGAACTTTTCACTGTTGTTTCGGTATACAAAGGCTTCTTCCTCGATATTATTTACGACAAGGTCGAGATCGCCGTCGTTGTCCAAATCCGCATAAGCGGCTCCGTTGGAGAGCGATTTTTGGTCGAGGCCCCATTCGGAGTTTACCTTGGTAAAGGTCAAGTCCCCATTGTTATGATAAGTATAGTTTTCTTCAATAGTGGCGGGAATGTTTTTTAAAAGATCGGCAATTGCGGTCTGTTTCCCGGTCTTGTTCTCCTTTAACTTTTCTTGGACGGCGTAGTTCATGAAATCCATATTGGTGTAATCCCGTTTGTAGCCATTGGTGATAAAAACATCCTTAAAACCGTCATTGTCCAAATCCGCAAATAAGGAAGCCCAGCTCCAATCCGTATTGGAGATACCGGCGAGTTGCCCGATTTCGGAAAACGATTTGCCTTGATTGTTCAATTGTAGCATGTTACGCATGGTTTGGTTGTAAAATCCAGAGCTTACCAACCGCTGATACTTATCATAGTTATCCGGGCCGGATACCATTTTTTGGCGCTTATTGCCTTCGGGCAACATATCTAGGCTCATAATGTCGGTGTAGCCGTCATTGTTTATGTCGGCGATGTCCGAACCCATGGAAAATAGTGATGTATGGCCAATGAAATTTTCAAGACTTTCGGTAAATGTTCCATCTTGATTATTGATATACAGATAGTCTTGTTCGTTATAGTCGTTGGATACATACATATCCAACCAGCCATTGCCATCAATGTCGGAAATGGCCAGACCCAGTCCGAAACCTAGAACGTTCGATGTGAGTCCCGATGCTTCAGTTACATCTGTGAATTTCCCGTTATCGTTTTTATAGAGTTTGTCGGAATATGCCGAATTTTTTTTATCCTTCAAGGAGGCCGTAATTTGGCCGAACCCGGCATATTCTTGAGTGGAATGATTTAAGACGTAAAGGTCTAGGTCTCCATCCTTGTCATAGTCAAAAAAGGCGGCTTGTGTGGAATAACCGGAATCGTCGATACCATATTCGGCGGCTCTTTCCGTAAAAGTGACTTGTCCGGAATCTGCCGAAGTACCGTTGTTGATGAACAGCAAGTTCTTTCTTTTCGCGGGATTAGGTGCTGCCGAACGACAAACGTATATATCTAAAAGTCCGTCGGCATTGACATCGGCCATTGTGGTACCCGTATTCCAGAGACCTTCGGCAAAGACACCCGCTTCTTTCGCGATTTCCTCAAACTCAAAATCTCCCTTATTCATATAAAGGTGGCTGCCTACCATGTTGCCCGTAAAGTAAATATCGGGTAAACTATCGTTATTTAGGTCACCAATGGAAACTCCTCCACCATTGTATAGATAGCCATAGGTCAGTACGTTGAATTCTTCGGTCTCTTGAATACGGTTTTTAAAATCTATCCCCGTATTTTTCGAGGATAGCAGCGTGAATTGTTTGCTGTCATCTTCCTTTTGGCAGGAGTAGACTACGATGATCAGTAAGCACAGTTTTAAGATAGCACGCATGACATATTGAATGAGAGAACTGTAAGTCTAATAGTTTGTACTTCTATGTTACAAAAAAGACCGCTTAAAAGCGGTCTTTTTTATTTAAAATTTGAATCATCAGTTTTTTGCGTCCCACCAAAGTTTGGTAGTACCCAAATCTGGCCCTCCCAATAAATTGGCAACTGCCGCTTCTGTTGCAGCAGTATTGTCTGCATATTCCGTCGCTGTGTACGTCATTCTTCTTGGAATCTCGTCTGTTGCGATATTTGGGTTTATAGTGTTAAGTCGATTGTAAAGTGTAGGGTAGCCGGTTCTTCTGCGCTCGGCATATGCTTCTTCACTATCTGGCCACAGGGCAATCCATTTTTGGGTAATAATCTGTTCCAGACGTTCTTCTTGAGTGCCCCCCGCATTAAAAGCAACGGGTACGCTAGATACAGGTGGTGTAGTGCCGTCGTAAGATGATGGCGTCAAGGTGCTAGTCACGTAGTCTTCACCGGAGAGGTTGTTTCCGTCGTAACCAAGTTGTAAATGATTGGTAACAATACCTTGATTGTACAATTCTTCGGCGGTTCCGCCCATTGCCCAACCTCGAAGAGCACCTTCGGCCCTTAAGAAATAAGGCTCCGCTGCAGCCATTACCACCCATGCGGGACCTGGATCCCCCCCCAATGTATATGGAGCTGCCATGTTCGAAGCCAAACCATTGAAATTAGTCGTTGCCTTAGCTTCAGATGTTTGCCCGTTACGCATTCCTTCGTAAGGAAATTCAACACCAACAGGATCGTCCGTAGGGTCTGGAATAGCTGCAGGAGCAAAAAAGCTAGCCATTCGGGGATCTTGGTATCCTTTTAAGATACTCTCCATATCTGCACTCATTCGGAATTCTCCCCATTGGGTAATTGTGGTATAACTGTTCTGAAAATTTATATCAGTCTGAATCAGGGCATTATCGTCGTTAGATAGCATTACACCATCGGTCACCGCTTTTTCCGCATTACTTTGTGCTAGGGCTGGAGCAACATAAGACACGCGCATTGCCAGACGCAAGCGTAACGTATTGGCAAACTTCAACCAAGAGTCTATATCTCCACCAAAAATTACATCGTTGCTACCCAAAAACGAGCTTCCACCTGCATTGGCCTTAAGCACGGTCACGGCCTCTTCCAAAGAAGTAAAGAAATCGTTATAGATTGCTTCTTGTGAATCGTAAGGAACTTCTTTCTCCAAATTACCGAAACTGGAGTAGGGGATTGGCCCCCATAAGTCTGTAATTCTATGATAGGCATAGACCCGCCAAACTTTCATCATTGCATTTTCGACCGTAAAACCGAGCTCCTCGGCTGAGTCTTCGGAAAATTTAATGAGAGGCGCTGGTCGTTGATAGAAATAACTGTAGGCCCCGTTCAACCAACCTCCTACCAATTCGAATTGATCACTTCCAAAATTTGGTGCCGTTGTAGCAAAATAGTTGGCATAGACATCTGGAAAAAGGGAGTGTCCTAACTGGAAAGGCCCCCTCGCTTGATCAAAGGGCATGTAATTGGGCGTGTACAAGGCCCTTTTGACAAACAACGGATATTCAGCGGCCGTAACCGCATCTTCAGTAAAATTCTTGGGATCGGTGTTCAGCTCGGTAAAATCATCGGTACAACTTGTAACGAATGTTAGCAATAATATGCTAAAACACAGTTCTGTTATTCTATTTTTCATGTTTTTTCTTTTAAGATATTACAATTTTTTTAAAATCCAAAGTTGATTGAGACACCAACGCTACGCGAAGTCGGTAGGGCAAAAGCCTCACGCCCTTCGCTATCATTACTGACACTGTTAACGATTTCCGGATCGAAATTTTCCGCTTTGTTGGTAATAAAGAATAGGTTTCTTCCCACTAAAGAAAAATTGGCCGATGTCAAGAATGTGTTTGATAACATATTTTGTGGTAGGGAATAGCCCAATACCATTTCCCGTAATCGAATATTGGAGAGATCCCGAACAAATGCCTCACCGACAGGAGTATTTCTACCCCCTACACGGTTGTAGTAATCTTCTGCACTAACGGATATCGTATTTGGTGAGCCATCTTCCCTTACCGCTGTTTCACCGGAAAAAATATTTTCTCCAAAAACAAGACCTCCGTCGCGGCCTTCTCTCGTATAATCCAAAACTCCGTCCCTTGCAAGAATGGCTTCGGAAAAACTGGTTACACTACCACCTTGCCGAATATCGATTAGCGTACTAAAATTAAAGTTCTTGTACCGGAACGAGTTTCGGATACCACCCAACCAGTCGGGATTGAAGTTTGCTATCTTAACGGCATCGCGTCCAGGGGTAATTAGGGGAAGACCCAAATCGTCTACAATTACCCGACCTTGATCGTCACGCTCAAATCCTCTTGAATAGATGTCGCCGTATTCCCCCCCTACTTCCAGTACGTAATCACGGATAAAGTCGCTATTAACCGTTAATCGATCAAATCCTTCGGCTATTTCAAGCACCTCATTTTGATTGGTTGCAAAGTTCAAGTCCAAATCCCAAGAAAAGTTGTCAGTGTTGACTATGGTTGCGCCCAATACTACTTCTACCCCTCTGTTTTGGATATCACCACCATTTTGAAAAACGTTGGCGATACCTGAGGCTACCGGTGTTGGCGTACTAAAAATCTGATCAAAGGTATTGGCTTTATAGTAGGTAAAGTCGAAACGCAGTCGGTTATCGAAAAACCTTGAATCAAAGCCAAGTTCCAAAGACTGTGTACTTTCCGGTCTTAAGTCTGGATTGGGTTGGGTTGGGTTGATATCTAAAGTACCAAAACGTATATCCGCCCTTCGGGACAATCGAAAAGACCCAGTGTCGTTACCAACCTCGGCCCAGTTAGCGCGTAGCTTCAAAAAGCTTAAACCACTTCCGAAATCGACTAAATCGCTGATCACTGCCGTTAGACCTACCGAAGGGTAGAAATAAGACCGGTTATTTGCAGGTAAGGTAGAACTCCAATCGTTTCTTGCCGTCAAGTTGAGAAAAATGGCATTTTTATATGAAAATTCACCAAGACCATAAATTGACTGTACCTCGAACCTGTCAAGGAGTTCAGTTGCCAGTGGATTTTGGGTATTGCTAAGGGCAAAGAAATTCTCTATGGTAAAATTATTTCCTGAACCCGTCAACTCGTTACTTTTAAAAACTCTTTGATTGGCTCCTGCATTTAGGCCTATTTTAAAATCTTCCGACAGGTCTTTGTTGTAGGTGAGTAGCACATCAGTGTTCCAGTCGTACGAATTACTGGCTCTTTTGGTGTACTGTCCAAATTGTGCCACCGTATAGGTATCGTTATACCAAAACTGTTCTTCCGATCTGCTACTACGATCCATCGCCGAGCGAGCAAATATCGTTAGGTCATCTGTAATATCATATTTAAGGGAAAGCATTGCCAAAACCCTTTCATCCAATCTAGGTCTTGTGACATTATTAATGGTCCAATACGGATTTCCTCCTCCATTAAATTGAGGTAAGAAATAATGCTGTCTAAGTTTGCCCTCATCATTGATGAATTGATAATGCTCAAAATCTTCCGTACGGATGTTCCTTGGTATTGTATACAAATAACGAACTGGGTTGTCGAAACCTTCGCCTACGGAAAGTACATTTGAAAAATCGTCACGAATATAATTGAGTTTAGCATCTACCTCTAATTTTTCGGTGACATTCGAATTAATCCTAGCAGAAATACTATGTCTTTTCAAATCATTTCCTGGTACGATACCTCCCGCATCGGTGAAAGTATATCCTAAAAACACATTGGACTTTTCTGAGTTGATATTGACCCCTAAATTAGTCGCCAGCTCATGTCCCAGACGAAAAAAGTCTTTAACATTGTCGGGTTGGGCTTCATAGGCATACGTTCCACCAAAAGAGGGATAGTTGGGGTCATTGGACCAATGGGCCACTTGGCTACCATCAAAACGTGGGCCCCAAGAAGTTGTTGCTGTGGGAGAGTAGGTTCCTGCGGCACCTTGACCGTATTCATTCTGAAAGTCTAACAAATGTATTGCACTTGTTATTGTAGATGCGAAACCAAGTGTGGCGGAAACACCCTCCCGTGCTCCTTTGCCGGATTTAGTAGTGATGATAATGGCACCGTTCGCTGCCCTACTACCGTAAAGTGCTGCTGCGTTCGCACCTCTTAGTACGGAAATTTCCTGAATATCGTCAGGGCTAATATTATTTATATCACCATCGAGCAAGATCCCATCTACCACGTATAAGGGTTGACTGCTTCCACCAATAGATCTATTACCCCTCATGACTACCTTGACCGGGGAGCCGACACCCGAAGAAGATCTAGTTACCGAAACACCGGCAACTTTACCACTTAACCCTTCCAAAACGTTTACTGATCTGGCTTTTGTTAGTTCGTCGGTATCTACCTGCTGATTGGCATACGTAAGGGACTTTTCTTGTCGTTCCAAGCCCAATGCGGTAACTACAACTTCGTCTAATTGGCTGGCGTCTTCAACCAAAATCACATCAATTGTACTGGAGGCCCCGACGTTTATACTTTGGCTTTTTGTACCGATATAGGAGAATACCAGAATATCCGCTTCAGTAGCGTCGATGGCATAATTTCCATCAAAGTCGGTTTGGGTGCCATTGGTAGTACCTTGTACCAAAACGTTTACACCGGGTAAAGGCGTACCGTCAGCTGCGGCAGTCACCGTACCGGTTATCGTCTTTTCCTGGGCATAGCTGCCCAAGCATAAGAACAATGCCCCGATAAAAAAGAAATAGTTGAGTTTGCTGTTCATGTTGATGATGTTTAAGTGAGTTTTAGTTTTATTGGTGATTAATTAATAAGCAGTGAAATTAACAATTTTTTGGGATTGTGCAACGCTAATTTTTTAAAAGATTATGATTGCCAATAGCAGCCCCACTTTTCTTACGAATGTGTTAAGGAAATCATCTATAGTTTTTGTAATCATGTCATAATCTTGTTTAAAATCCGAATCCAATTTCCGTTGAAGATATTTTCCCTGTCCTTATCCGTGTATCCCCTTTTTTTAAGGATGACGTCAAATTTTTGGAGGTCGGCAATGGTATCCAAATCATGAGGCGTTTGTTCCAATCCGAAAAGTCCGTCCAGATCACTGCCAAAACCGACGTTATGGCTGTTGCCGGCCATTTGGCAGATGTGGTCGAAGTGATCTACCAGAAGTTCCATTCGGATGTCGCGTTCCTTGGGGTCGTCCTTGCCCAATTGAAAATCGAGGTAGAGCATCCAGGTATCCAAGGCACCTCCAATAATGCCTTTACGTTCAATAATACAGCGGATCTGGTCATCGGAAAATTGGCGTTCTCCCGGAACGATGCTCCTACAGTTCTGGTGACTAGCGACGACCGATCCCTGAAAAATATCCAAAGCTTCGAAAAAACCCTTATCCGTAAGATGGGTCAAATCTAGTTGAATGGGGAGTCGGTTCATCTCCCTCAACAATTCCTTTCCTATGGCTGTCAAACCGCTGCCGTCGGAATGTGTGCCGGCGGCATATCTGCCCGGACCGAAATGTGAGATTCCGATGGAACGGAGTCCCAGTTCATGATAGGTATGCAGGTAATCTAGATCGACAATGGAATCGGCCCCTTCTAAGGCCAGGATATAGCCGATCGCCTTTTTACTGTCGTCATCGGGGTTTTCTGTCCACAAGGCTATATGTTCCGCCAATCCCTTTTTTGTGGTAATCTGCACCATTTCGCCAATCGCCTCCATTTCGCGGTACCATGCCAGTTGGCATTGCGCATGCGCATAAGCCTGCCGGGGCGAGTGCCAGCCCTTCAACGCCATGGTGTGCAAAGGACTTCCGTTCTCGGAATAGCGGGAAATAAGCGTGGCGAGTACGAGGCCGACGTTGCCCTCACGAAGCTCGGGCAACGCCACGGTGCCTTGGCCACGGTCCTGATAATCTTTCCATCCCAAACGTTGTTCTTTTTCCCTGATTTCATTTACTGTTAGTGTTAGGTCGCGGTTCAGGGTCATGGCGTTGGTGGCCAAGTCTAAATGGCCGTCGACGATTAGAGACACTTTAACAGTATTTTTCAAGGACTTATAATTGAGTTGATTTTGAAGGAATATCGGCCAATTCATCGGCATACTTTGCGGAAAGTCGGTTCATGTCAAAGGCAAACCGCTCAAAGGTCTCCCCCCATTTTTTGGCCTCTTCCGGGGTATACTCATAAAAGCCTTTTCCGTTAAAAACGCCGTTGCCGTCCGCTTTGGCGATGTCGTCTATCAGTTTCGGAACGCTGGTCTGGTTGCTCAGCTCGGGAAAAAGGTCCATCATCACCGCATGGTAAGCTTTCAATCCCGTTAGATCCATATATCTGAAAAGTCCACAGAAACCCATCCATTGGCTCCCGTTCCTGCAGGCGTGGTCGACGTCGGCAATGGTCGCATGCCCCTGTTCTACCAAATGAAAGGCCTCCCGGTACATGGCATACATTATCCTATTTGCTATAAAGCCCCTGATATCCTTTCGTACCAAGGTGGGTTCCTTTCCCCACTGGGTTGCGATTTCATGTAGTTGTTCGCCAATTTCGATCGGACTCTTTTCACCACATATGATTTCCAAAAAGCCGGAGGTATAGGCAGGTACGGCCCAATGCATCCCAAAAAAACGTTCAGGAACCTTAAAGTGATCCTGTAGCATACTGATGGGCATGGCCGAGGTGTTCGAAGTAATGATCACATCGTCGGCAACATGGTGCTCTATTTTTTTAAAAACTTCTTTCTTGATATTTAGGTCTTCAAAAACAGATTCCATGACCAGCCAACACGATTGGAGATCGGCATAGTCTGAAGTAAAGGTGATGTTCGCCATCAGCACTTCCGGTGTTTCTAGGGTCAGGCCCTCGCGGAAACATTCTGCCAACGCATGCCTTATGCGGTTGGGTGCGGACTTGTCTAGATCGGAAACAATGGGTGCCACGGCAATTATCTTTTGACCTTTTAAAGCCAAAGCTGCCGCTATACTGGTACCCATCAGACCTAGACCGACGATACCAATGTTAGTGTTGTTGTTCATTTTGGTTTGATTTTCAACGGCCCATAGGTCATAGGTTTTGCTAGAAGAAGCTCAATCCTTGATTACTTCATAGGCAACGGCTGTATTACCATAAAAAGTGGGCACTACCAAAAGATTTTGTTCGGGCATATAAACGAGGTCGGCCGCATTGAGTTTGTCCGCCTTGGTATCCAAAAGCTTTTTTGTTTTACCGTTTGCCCATACATAATAAATCTCCCCGTTCCAGTTTGAGATAATAAAATCGTCGCCAATGGGGGCTATTCCGTCTCCGCCTTGCAGACCATCGGCAATCTTGCGCAAGGATTTTGTCTTTCTATCTATTTCGTAAAAAATGCCCGCATTCATATCGACCATGTAAAATCTATTTTGATGGACCAGGAGGCCGTTAGGTTTTTGAAAGAAGTCTTCTTCCAACCATTTACTGGCCTTATCGTTTTTGATTCTATAGATTTTTTTGTTGTCCGAATCGGATACATAAACTACTCCCTTTTCATCTACGGTAATATCGTTTAGCATACCTGCGCCCTCTACTTCGATCGTCTTGACCAACTTCCCCGTTTTGGTGTCGATTACCGCCACTTTTTTCAGATCGGCTACATATAATAAGCCTTTGGAGAGACCAAGGCCTTTCGGGGAATCCATTCCGCCGATCGCCCATTCCACTTCCAGCACTTTCCCGTCAAGCGAAATGCGCCCTATGGATCCATTACCATCCTTGCCCGCCTTGGGGTCGTTGATATTCGATACATAAATCACATTGGCCTTCGCATCGAAGAGCACCGATTCCGGTTCTTTTAAGGTGGTAGGTGTTTCCCATTTTTTTTCCAAACGTACGTCTGTTTGGCCCATAACCGGCGCATAAAATGCTGAGCAGATTATGCTTATGCAGAAAAGCCAACTATTTTTAGGAGTAAGATTCTTCATAATAATTTGATTCAGAAATGATAGTTAAAACCCGGAAAAAATTTATGAACTTGGGCGTGTCAACGAATATACGAAATGGGTGCAACATAAGCTGTTATATTATTGTGGCATATGCCATAGACAGGTGGAATCCATGCTGATCCCTATTACGAAGAGCGGGGGGCGTTTGCAATTGAAGTCATTAGTGGCTTGACATATACATGAAATAATCGTACCATGAAAACAGCAATACTATTGGCAGCCTTATTTTTGCAAGCAAATCAACCTCCCATGGAAATACAAAAGGACAAAAAATTGATCGTTACCGAAATCGAGCACAAGGGCGAGGCCAGTCTTAAAGAGGTTTCCACCTTATTGGAAGCGCAAACCGAACTGAACACCATTGGCGTATTGAATTGGGATGCGTTCCCCTACGTCCCCAAGGTCAATTTCAGGATTGCCCATAATAAAAACGACATTTGGTTGAAATTCTATGTGACCGAGTCAACTATTCTGGCCAAACGTACCGACACGAACTCGGCGGTCTCGAGGGATAGCTGCGTTGAATTCTTTTTTGATCCTTTAGGCGACGGCAATTATTACAATTTTGAGATCAACTGTATCGGAACCATCCATTTGGCCTATGGTCCCGGTCGCGGCAATAGGGTATATGTGGATCCCAAGGTGATACAGAAATATATCAAAGCCGAATCCACTTTGGGCAACCGGCCATTTGCCGAAAAAAAGGGCGGCCATACGTGGGAAATGACCCTCGTTATTCCCGCGGAAGTCATGACCCATAACAAGGGCATTACATTAAAAGGACTGGACGCCAAATCGAATTTTTACAAATGCGGCGACGAGACTTCCCAAAAACACTATTTGACCTGGAATCCGGTAGGGACGGAAAAGCCTGATTACCATAGGCCTGAATATTTCGGGAACTTGATTTTTGAATAAACTTTCCTTTTTTAGTGGTCTCAACTCCCCACCGGCGGATTCTTCAGCAACCGATCGAAGCCCTCAAAAGCAAACGCTATAAAAATAACCAGACCGGATCCGATAAAGTTGAGCCAGAGATACCCTAGTTTTTCCTCTCCTTCGGGATAGTTGAATATAAGGGTGTAGAAGAGCACGAAAATGATCAGCTGGGTCAAGATTGCGGCAAAAAATACGGCGTTTCCTTTTACGAATTTGAAAAATAGGGCCAATAGAAATATCCCGAGAACATTGCCATAAAATATAGACCCGATGATATTGACCAGTTGTATCAGGTTGTCGAAAAGATCGGCGATACTAGCAATGCCTATGGCGATCACCCCCCATACTAATGTAAAGCCTTTAGTGGCCATGACGTAGTGTCGCTCGGTGAAAATTCCCTTTTTGTTTCTTTTGTA
>NZ_JBGTHY010000204.1:0-51572 GCF_041745955.1 Pricia sp. | reverse complement strand
TTTTGAACAGCCCCCTAGAACCCTATTCATGAAAAAAACTGTAGTCATAAATGTGGTGGGCCTCACCCAACGCCTTATCGGTGAGCATACCCCCTTTATCGAATCTTTTTTGAAAAAGGGCAAATCCGCCTACATCCATCCCGTACTACCGGCCGTTACCTGTTCGGCGCAGTCCACGTATCTGACCGGCAAACTGCCTTCAGAGCATGGCATCGTCGGGAATGGATGGTATTTTAAGGACGAATGCGAGGTGAAATTCTGGCGGCAATCCAACAAACTGGTACAGGGGGAAAAGATTTGGGAAAAGCTTCAGAAGGCGGATCCCCATTTTACCTGCGCCAATATGTTCTGGTGGTACAACATGTATTCCACAGCCGAGTATGCGGTAACTCCACGGCCCAATTATTTGGCCGACGGACGTAAAATCCCCGATATCTATTCCCATCCTGCGGAATTGCGGGATACCCTACAAACGGAATTGGGCCAGTTTCCGTTGTTCAATTTTTGGGGGCCGAAAACCTCCATCAAAGCCAGTAAATGGATTGCCGATGCCGCCATACGCACCGATCAAATTCATAATCCGACCCTATCTTTGGTATATCTGCCCCATTTGGATTACAACCTGCAACGCCATGGTATCGATTTCCAGAAAATCAAAAAAGATCTCAAGGAAATCGATGGTGTGGTAAAGCAACTGGTCGAACACTTTCAAAAAAGGGATACGAACATCATATTATTATCCGAATACGGAATCACCGACGTTAAAAATCCCATTCATTTAAATCGGATTTTACGTTCAAAGGGCTTCTTGGCGATTCGTGTGGAAAGGGGATTGGAATTATTAGATGCCGGTGCTAGCCAAGCATTTGCCGTGGCCGATCACCAGATTGCACATGTGTACCTAAAAGATCTGTCTGTTAAACCAGAAGTAAAAGCCTTGCTCGAAACCGTTTCGGGCATAGAAAAAGTGCTTTCCGGCGAAGCGATCATAGCAGCCGGTCTGAACCACGAACGCTGCGGCGACCTAGTGCTGCTTGCGGATGCCGATTCATGGTTTACCTACTATTTTTGGCTCGACGATGCCAAAGCACCCGACTATGCCCGTATGGTAGACATCCATAAAAAACCTGGATACGATCCCGTTGAAATGCTGACCGACCCGAAAGATTATCTGGTGATGGCGAAAGTAGGGGGAAAGCTGCTAAAAAAGAAACTAGGTTTTAGGACCGTTTTGGACATCATCCCCTTGGATGCCACCCTGATAAAAGGTTCTCACGGGCGCGTCCCGGAAGACAAAGCCGATTACCCAATCCTGATTACCAACGACACTACCGCCGACTTTAAGGATGAAATCGATGCGACGGATGTTTTTGGAATTTTGGAGGCGCATATTGTGAAATAGTTGATCAGGTTAGACGATAATTTGCCTATATTCCGTGCCATAAACCAAAAGATTTTTTGATGGACCTGTAAGCGCTACAATTTGAATCCTATGAAAACTTTCTTTAAAATCTTCGCAGTCATTTTTACAATACTGTTCACGTGGTCAGGTTATCTGCAAAACAACGACCCCGATGCCCTGTTATGGTATACCATTTACGGGGTGGCCGCGCTGGGATCATTATTGTTCGTACTCGGTCGCTTGCCCCATATAGCCGCCGCCCTTTTATGCTTGGCCTATTTGATCGGAGGTTTCATATCATGGCCCGAAACTTTTGAGGGCTTTGAAATCGGTGCGGGGGATATCGTAAACATCGAACGTGGGCGAGAGGCTTGTGGGTTGCTCATTGCTTCTGCGGTGTTTTTGGTGTATGCGCTGAGGATTCGTTACAAAAAACGCTTTTAGCTTAACGTAACACTGAATATCACAAATCCAAATCAAAAGTCTGTCGCAACAGGTCAATAACGGGATTTTTCTCCCGTAATTTTTCATACTTCTCCTCGGGGGTAAAGGCGAACTTTTTGGCGGTCTCTTCGTTTACGGTAATACGTAGGGATATGAAGTGGTTTTTTAACTGGTGTTTGAGATGTACCATCAGGTCGTATTGTTCCCTTTCTACCTCTTTTTTCATGGTGTCGTTGGGCAGTTCTATCCAGATAGTGGTTTTGTCGAACATTTTGGGTACATCGGTGGTAAGGCTCGAAGCTAATATTTTCTGGCCATCGCCATATATTTTTTCCACGAAATCTGCCCAATGCTTTTGCATTTCTTCTTCGGTAAAGGCCTCATTGGGCAACTGACTTTCGTCGATTTTTTCGTCTTTTTTTGAGAGTTGATGCTCTTTTTTTGCTTTAAGGCTTGAAATGGATAGGGCCGAGACCCTCTTGGAAGCCAAATCAAGTTGTATTTTTTTTAGGGGATCGGCCTTTTTGATTTCTGTTTTTAACGAGGGTTCGGCAGTCTGAACATGGGATTCATTGAAAACATCTTGCGTGCGCTCTACCCGGATCTCATTAATTTGTTCCGACGTTTCATTGGCTGCAACTTCGGTGTGCTTTTCAGATTGCTCCGTAATTTGCGCTTGGGGCGCATTGACGGCAACTTCCTTGTCGTTTTTTTCCTCTTCCGTAGCTTGCTTTACCGATTCATTGGCAGCGATTTGAGTGTCTTTTTCCTGATTTTCCGCACTATTCCCATTTTTTCTATCTTTAAAATAGGAAGCGGGAACAATAGTGTCAACCCCAGAACCACCGGATGCTAGGTATTCAGGATTTTTTTTTTGCCCATCGAAATCGATGGAGGCCAATTTCATTAGCGTAAGCTCGACCAAAAGCCGCTGGTTCTTGCTGGTCTTGTATTTTAGGTCGCAATCGTTGGCCAGATCCAAAGCCTTCAGAAGAAAGGGGTTGGCGGTCTTCTTGGATTGCTCTAAATAACGTGCTTTGGCAGTATCGCCTACTTCCAGCAAGGCTATGGTGGCCTGATGTTGGCATACCATGAGGTCGCGGAAATGCGATGCCAGTCCGCTTATAAAATGGTGGCCGTCGAAGCCAAGGGACAAGGTCTTGTTGAAAAGTAATAATAGGTCGGGAATATGATGCTGCAAAATAAGGTCGGTCGCGGAAAAATAGGTATCGTAATCGAGTACGTTGAGGTTTTCGGTAACCGCTTTTCGGGTCAGTTGCTTTCCTGAAAAACTGACGACCCGGTCAAAAATGGAGAGGGCATCGCGCATGGCACCATCCGCTTTTTGGGCGATGATATGCAGGGCATCGTCCTCGGCCTCGACCCCTTGTTCCTTGGCGATGTATTTCAGGTATTCCGCCGCATCATTGACCGTAATCCTTTTAAAGTCGAATATTTGACAGCGGGATAATATTGTCGGTATGATTTTATGCTTCTCGGTGGTGGCCAAAATAAAAATGGCATGTTTCGGAGGCTCTTCCAAGGTCTTTAAAAAGGCATTGAAAGCGGATTGCGATAACATATGTACCTCGTCGATGATGTACACTTTGTATTTGCCGACCTGTGGGGGAATACGGACCTGATCGGTCAGGTTCCGGATATCGTCGACGGAGTTGTTCGAAGCGGCATCCAGTTCAAAAATGTTAAAGGCAAAATCCTCATCTTTTTTTTGCTCGGTACCGTCTTGGTTGATCTGTTTGGCCAAGATCCGCGCGCAGGTAGTCTTACCTACCCCACGGGGGCCACAGAACAGTAGGGCTTGGGCCAAATGGTGTTGTTCGATCGCATTGGTGAGGGTATTGGTAATAGCCTCTTGCCCCACTACATCCTTGAAGGTCTGGGGTCTGTATTTCCGTGCCGATACGATAAAGTGTTCCACTGGGCTTGTTTGTTGCAAATATAAAAATAGCCAGCCTTCTACAAGGGTATTTCAAGGGGATTAAATCCTTTTTTATCAACAATTGGGCTACCTTTGCCATAAGCAGGCCGCCCTATCGCGGTGACCTTAGCGGTCAACGAGGAAAGTCCGGACACCATAGTGCGGCATAGCGGGTAACACCCGTCTCCCGATGCTACATCGGGACGGACCAGTGCAACAGAAAGAATGTACAGGTTATGCTGTAGTGAAATCAGGTAAACTCTATGTGGTGAAACGTCATGTAAATCGGTGTTCGAGGGCTGCACGTCCGAGCCGATGGGTAGGCGGTTAGAGCCTTTGGGCAACCAAAGGCCTAGATAAATGATAGGGGCTACGCTCTCTGTGTAGCACAGAATCCGGCTTATGGCCTGCTTTTATTAAAAAAACTAAAAGAACTCCCCCCGTACTTTCGCGTCTCGCTAAAGTGATCGAGCCGTGACAGATCCATCCGGCTGGTGTGTTCTATGATCAAAGTGCCATTTTCCAGTAGCAGGTTCCGCTCGAATACCAATCCCACCATTTTTTCGAAATCCTTCTCGACCATATCGTAGAACGGGTCTGCAAAAATAATATCCGCTTTGGCAGTCGATTTTTCCAAATAATCGAAAACATCACTTTTGAAAGTCGTAATACCCAAGTCCATTTCCTCCGAAATACTATCGATAAAACGTATGCATCCCGAATCGGCATCCACAGTGGTGATATGTTCCGTGCCTCTTGAGGCAAATTCGTAACTGATGTTGCCAGTGCCTGCAAAAAGGTCGATGACCGAAATATCCGCAAAATAGTAGCGATTGTTCAAGATGTTGAAAAGGGCCTCCTTGGCCATGTCGGTAGTGGGGCGTACGGGCAGTTTTTTAGGCGCCGAAATGCGTTTACTCTTGAATCGACCGGATATGATGCGCATCAAAGGGCGTTTAGTACTGTGAAATCAATGCTTTCTTTGTGTGAATCCGGCAGAGAATACGCTAGGGCGTGAGGAGCGAAAATGGCCACGTTTCGTATATACTGGTAACACAGCTCATAGATATCGTCATCTTCCTCGATATCGCCGAAAAGTTTAACGGTGATGGACGCGGTATCAAGTTGCAGCTGCTCTAGGGTAAAGAGTAGGTAGTATAGAAAATCTTCTTTGGTGACGAAACTAAAATTGTTGTACAGCAGTAGTTTGTTCTGGCCGATGACGGTAACATCCATCTGTCGTTCGAAAACATACACATAGCAGACCGGTTCTTTGCCATGGACCTGCCTATCAGCCAGGTGAATCGGTTCGCTGCGCAACCGGGTGTGCTTGTTCAGCAGCGATTCAACCATTACGGTGCCGTGATGTTTAAAGGTAAACGCGCCGAAAAGTCCATAAATGTAATTATTGATGTTCACAAAGGGAACATATACATTGACAAGACCGAAAGGGTGTATTTCATCGTAGGCTATGTGGTCATTGGCCAGTATCTTGGTGTTGAACTTTACGTAGTTGGCCAATTCACCGGTATCAAAAAAATGCGCTGGCACGAACCCGAACAGGTTGTTCCGATGTACCACGACAATTTCAGGAAACTGGCTTTGGTCTATCTTATGCTCCTGAAAAAGCTGTTGCAATCGTTTTAGGATGGCATAAGGGGTAAGCTGTTTCGCAAAAACCACGCTTTCGGACTGGATCACGGTATGCCCGGTAGTATCCAGAATACAAAAAGAAAGTCCATTCAAGCTGACCTGAATGGACAATTTAGTATGATTTTCCACTGGGATGCCCCTATTATTGTTGATCTCCTCTTCCGTCATAGATAGGTGGCCAATTTCCGCTGGTACTGACTTCGGAAAGTGATCCGACCGTGATCCAGTTTCCGTTCACCTCGTCCACACCGATTTGTGAGTTTTCGTTATCCAAAAGGGTTTTGGGCTGATCGTATAGCACCACCTTTTTTTCGACCTTGGCCTCGAACACTTGGGCTTGAAAGCCACTTTTATTAACTACGTTGGCCTCCATTTGAAATTCTGCATCACCTTCCGCGCCAGGTACTTTGGCAAGGTTCTTATAACGTCCGTCTTCCCCGAAGAGGGAATCCTTTACGGACACCGTACCCAAGGTATCGATGAGCCTGACCTCCTTCAACATATCGATCTGATAGGTCTTGTCATATTCCATATATGACGAATCCCTTTGTTGGGTGATGGTGTAATTTGCCGTATCGATAAATTTGATCAGGCTATTGAAGTCTTTGGCATATCTTCGGTTGACCGTTTTGTAGGCTTCCTGAGCAGCACGGATATCCTTTAACTTTGCAATTACCTGCGCAAAACGCTCCTGTTTTACTTCATTAAAGCGGATGGGTCCTGTAACGGATTGATAGATAAGATAGCCCAAGCCTATACAAACTATCCAAAGTACGATTTGAATTACGGTTTTCATTTCTTAGTGTTATTAAATTTAGTGGTTAAGAGCCTACGTTGTAAAAATCGGGACGCACAATTCGTTTATCCCAATTTAATTTGCAACAGCCCCTAACACAAATCTACAATTTTTTTTCAATCGTAAAAGTTTTTGACCCAAAAATACCGATTGTGACTTTTTTCCGCTTTGGTACTGTCCTTAATCCAAACAGTTAAAAGGCGGATTTTTTGTTCCGATGACGCCCTTAAACTATGTATCGTTCCTTGCAAAGTAGGGAATATCGGAAGTCCGTCGGAGTTCATTATCTTTGCCGCTATGGCTTCATTGACCGAAACTTCTTTTTACAATATATTAAAGGATAAATTCCCCCATGAGCCTACCCCGAAGCAATCGGTGGCGCTACAAAAATTTGCGGGATATATACTTTCCAAGGATAAGGACAAGGTGTTTTTGTTAAAGGGATTTGCCGGTACCGGAAAAACGACCTTGGTCGGTACTCTGGTCAACAGTCTCTGGAAAACGACCCAAAAGTCCGTGCTAATGGCACCAACGGGAAGGGCGGCCAAGGTCATGGCGAACTACGCGAACAAACAGGCGTTTACCATCCACAGAAAAATATATTTTCCCAAAAAACAGCGGGGAGGGGCCATACATTTCGAGTTGGCGCCAAACAAGCACCGCGATACTATCTTCATTGTTGATGAGGCGTCGATGATTCCCGATGCGCCGAGCGATTCAAAACTTTTTGGGAACGGTTCCCTGTTGGATGACTTATTGATGTACGTGTACTCCGGTCATAACTGTAAACTGATTTTAATAGGGGATACCGCACAATTGCCTCCCGTGCACCTGGATTTAAGTCCTGCCTTGGATGCCGATAAGTTACGTCTGAACTATAATAAGGAAGTCATCAAACTGGAATTGGACGAGGTGGTGCGCCAAGCGGAAGACTCGGGAATACTGGTCAATGCGACCCTGCTTCGCGAGCAATTGCAAAATGGATTTTGTGAAGCCTTCAAGTTCGATGTCGATCCCTTCAAGGATATCGTCAGGTTGGTGGACGGTTACGAAATACAGGAAGCCATCGATTCTTCCTACGCTGAAAATGGGAAGGAAGAGACGGCTTTTATCGTCCGTTCGAACAAAAGGGCGAATTTGTACAATGAGAGCATCCGCAGCCGGATACTGTTTCTGGAAAACGAATTGGCCGTAGGCGATTATATGATGGTCGTCAAGAACAATTATTTTTGGTTGGAACCCAAGTCCGAAGCCGGATTTATCGCCAATGGGGATATTATCGAAGTCCTAGAAATTTTCGCCATCAAGAATTTATACGGATTCCGCTTTGCCGAGGTGCTTGTGAAAATGGTCGATTATCCCAATCAAAAACCCTTGGAGACCGTGCTGCTATTGGACACTGTAATGGCGGTTACCGCCTCATTGTCCTATGAAGACGGTAACCGATTGTACCAAGAAGTGATGATGGACTACGCCGAAGAGAAATCCAAATACAAAAAATTCCAATCCGTAAAGAACAATAAGTACTTTAATGCCTTACAGGTAAAGTTCTCGTATGCCATAACCTGTCATAAATCGCAAGGAGGACAGTGGGATACGGTTTTCGTAGAACAACCCTATCTGCCCAATGGGGTGGACAAAGAATACCTGCGCTGGCTTTATACCGCCGTTACCCGCGCCAAAAAACAGTTGTTCCTGATCGGATTCAAGAGCGATTTTTTTGTTGGGGGGGAATGATTTAAATTCGTGGATATTGGACATAAAACAAACGGAAGTGAATTATTCAAGGTTTAATTCTGCCTTTGGCAGGTTTAAAGTTCAATGAAAAAAATAATTTTGAACCTTAAACAGCTACGAAGTAGCGATTGAACCTTGAATTTGTATTTGATATTTGAATTTGAGTTTTAAAAAATGACCTCCGAAACTATTATCAGCATATTTTTAGGTATAGGCCTCGCCGCCTCCGTAGGCTTCCGCGTCTTCTTGCCCCTGTTCGCATTGAGCTTGGCCTCGTATTCCGGACTTTGGGAACTGAACGATAGCTGGCAATGGATCGGTAGTCTTGCAGCGGTCATCGTCCTAGGTGTTGCCACGGTAGTTGAAATTTTCGCCTATTTTATTCCTTGGGTGGACCATCTTTTGGATAGTTTTGCAGTGCCTTTGGCGGCCATCGCCGGTACGGCCGTCATGGTATCGACGGTAGCCAACCTCGATCCGGTAATCACCTGGTCGCTAGCGATAATCGCAGGCGGAGGCACGGCGACCGCCATAAAAGGAGCCAATGCCGCAGGCCGGGTTGCCTCTACTGCCACAACGGGGGGATTGGCCAACCCCTTGGTTTCCACCGTGGAGACCGGTACGGCCATTGTAGTTGCCGCCGCTTCCATTTTTGCGCCTATAGTTGCAGCGGTGTTGGTCATCATCATCCTGTTTATCATTTTTAGGATATATAGGAAAATAAGGCCGAGAGTGAATGGACAATGAACTGCAACCTCCAACCTATAATTATCAATCAATAATCAATAATTCCCCAGTGAAGATAATCGCCATGATTCCCGCCCGCTACGCGGCATCCCGCTTTCCGGCCAAGTTGATGCAAGATCTTTCCGGCAAGCCCGTGATTTTGCGTACCTATGAAGCCGCAGTTAGAACGGAACTTTTCGATTCGGTCTATGTAGTTACGGATAGTGCCGTAATATTCGATACCATAACCGAAGCCGGGGGCGAAGCCCTGATGAGCCAAAGGGAACATGAGTGCGGCAGCGACCGCATTGCCGAGGCTGTAGCGGATTTGGATGTCGACATCATCGTTAACGTACAGGGCGACGAACCTTTTACCGATCGTGCGAGCTTGGCAGGTGTTTTAGAGGTGTTCCGCAGCGATCCGAATCGGGAAATCGATTTGGCCTCCCTTATGGTAAAGATTACGGATAAGCAAGAAATCGCCAATCCCAATACGGTCAAGGTCATCGTAGATAACCGGAATTTCGCGTTGTATTTTTCACGCTCCCCGATCCCCTATCCCAGAAATCAAGAAATTGACGCTACCTATTATAAGCATAAGGGCATCTATGCTTTCCGGAAAAGGGCGTTGATGGATTTCCAGCGCTTGCCGATGCTGGCGTTGGAAGCTACCGAAAAAATCGAGGCCATCCGCTATTTGGAGTACGGAAAAAAAATCAAGATGGTTGAAACGAACGTCTCGGGCATAGAGATCGATACCCCGGAAGACCTGAAAAGAGCGCAAGAGGCATGGAAGTAGATTTTAGTAACATTAAGGTCATCGGGTTCGATGCCGACGACACCCTTTGGGTCAACGAAACCTATTTTAGGCAAACCGAGGAGGCCTTTGCAGCCCTGTTGGAAGGCTATGAGACCAAGAACACGATCGATCAGGAACTGTTCAAGAAGGAAATCAAAAATCTGGAACTCTATGGCTACGGCGTGAAGGGATTTATGTTGTCCATGGTTGAATCGGCCCTTGAAATCTCGAACAACCAGGTTTCGCAGGCAACGATTTTAGAAATATTGGATCTAGGTAAAAAGATGTTGGATCAGCCTGTGGAATTGTTGCAAGGGGTGCCCGACGTTTTAAGTACGTTGAAGGATAAATACCGGTTGATCGTTTTGACAAAAGGGGATTTATTGGATCAGGAACGAAAATTGGAACGTTCCGGTCTTTCCGAATATTTTCATCATGTCGAGGTTTTAAGCGATAAGAAAGAAGAAAACTACCTACATTTGCTAAACCATTTGCAAATCGGGGTCGGGGAGTTTTTGATGATCGGGAATTCCCTGAAATCCGATGTCCTGCCCTTGCTTGGTATAGGGGCACAGGCGGTACACGTTCCGTTTCACACCACGTGGAAGCATGAAGAAGTGTCAATTAAGGAAAACGGCTACAATTACTTAAAAATTAGTAGATTGCAGGATATACTGGCCTATTTGAAGTAAATTTATGGAGTTAAAAAGAGATATTGCTGCGATACCCATGTCCGTTCCAGGCACCAAAAGGAAGTTTAAAAACTTTCCAATGGTGCCCTTTGTGGTATTCGGTAGGGGATGTTTCGATCAGTTGGGAGACATCCTGATGTCCCAAAGAAAACATTCCGATGCCCCTTTTATTTTTTTGGTGGACGATGTTTTTGAGAAAAAGGAACTGGCCGCCAGAATTCCCTGCATCTTCAACGACCAGCTTATTTTTATCTCCGCAGATGTGGAACCAAGAACGACACAGGTGGATGCGCTCGTAAAAAAGATCCAAAACGATTTTGATGAACTTCCCTCCGGTATTGTAGGCATTGGTGGAGGTACCGTGCTTGATTTGTCCAAAGCAGTCTCCATCATGATGACCAATACCGGAAGGGCTGATGAGTATCAGGGCTGGGATCTGGTGAATAAACCTTCCCTATACCACGCCGGTATCCCGACCATCAGCGGTACTGGGGCGGAAGTGTCAAGGACTACGGTGCTATTGGGGCCGGAAAAGAAATTGGGTATCAACTCCGATTACACCACATTCGATCAGGCGTTACTTGACCCGGACTTGACCAAGGGTGTCTGCAAATCACAATGGTTTTACACGGGTATGGACTGTTTTATACACTGTATCGAATCCCTTAAGGGTACCTATCTCAACGCCTTCAGCCAAAGTTATGGCGAAAAAGCCTTAGAGCTCTGTAAAGAAGTCTTTTTAGAAGAGCTCGAACCGGCGGAAAGCCGCGATAAACTGATGATGGCCTCGTGGCACGGCGGCATGAGCATCGCCTATTCCCAAGTCGGTGTGGCGCACGCCATGAGCTACGGCCTTGGTTTTCTGCTGGGCGTAAGGCACGGAATAGGCAATTGCCTTGTTTTTCAACATCTGGAGGAGTTTTATCCCGAAGGGGTAGCCTTGTTCAACACGATGAGCCAAAAGCACAATATTGAATTACCAACGGGTATTTGCGCCAACCTCGACGACAATGAGTTCGATACCATGATCTCGGTCGCCATGGGCATGGTGCCGCTCTGGGAAAATGCCCTTGGTAAGGATTGGCGCAAAGTCATTACACCCGAAAAATTGGAAACTATTTACCGAAAGATATAGGTTTTCCATGCAAAAACTCGCCCGATTCACCTACTTCAAACTGCTGGGCTGGAAGTTGATCGGTACCTTTCCCGGCCACCTCGATAAATTCGTAATCATCGTCGTACCCCACACCAGCTGGATCGATTTTTTTCTGGCCCTTCTGATTCGGAAGGTCTGGAACGAACAGATCAATTTTATCGGTAAAAAAAGCCTTTTCGACTCCCCTTTCGGATGGTTTTTTCGATGGACCGGCGGCGCGCCGATCGATCGTAGCAAGAGCAGCGATACCGTTACCGCCACCGCCAAAATTTTTAAGGATAGGGAAAAATTTCGCTTGGCCCTGTCCCCGGAAGGTACCCGAAAAAAAGTGGGCCAATGGAAAACCGGATTCTACTACATCGCGAAGACGGCCAAGGTCCCAATTGTAATGGTTGCCTTCGATTTTGGCAAAAAACAGATTAAAGTATCGGAACCCCAGTATACATCGGACGATAAACCCTCGGATTTTGCGGTTTACGCAGCGTTCTTCAAAGGGGTACAGGGTAAAGTTCCCCGCCACTAAATCTTAAATTCCCCATTCAGGATTTCTTTGGATCGTATCTAAACGAATAAACACATCCCCTCCTACAGATCTTTTAAGAATTACCTCCAAGAAAGTTAATATTAGTTAACAATTAGTTAAAGAGTTCTTAAGTAGGGCGTGCAGTTCATCGATAAAATACTGTCAATGAGCGATTATGGTGATGGATTTCCATTGAGAGTTTCTATCATTAACCACGTATAAGTTACCAGAACACCCAAATTCTTACACTTTACTTCGTCTACCTGCTAATTTTTGAATTCGTGCCGTAACAGATAGGGTCCGGGTTCAAACCAAACCAACATTTTGAGTATGTACCAGCCCCACGTAGTTCTGTGGTGCGCTTTTTTCGGCGTACCCTTGCTTTTTATTTTCCAGAGTTTCCTTCTGAGGATTACACATCCTAGCAATATCCTGCATGCTCTTTTCAAATCGCTGTTTACCTCGCATTTTGTGTTCTGGCAAGTTCTAGGCATTCCCAAGATTTTAGACGGTTTAGACCATCCAAATAGAAAATTTATAAAAATTGCCCCCGCTAACCATGTTAATACCAACCGTATATGAGAAAAATTACCTTAATCTCGTGTTTTGCACTCTTTTCGTCCCTCGCATTTAGTCAAACCCCATGTTCCCCGGTAAGTCCGTTGGACTGTTCCGAAGTGGATGTAAATCTACCGGTCAATTTGAATTTCAACGGCACCGATGGAGGAATCCTCAACACTGGTTTTACAATGGTGGATCCGCCCTCGGCCAGGTTGGCTTCAGATGATGCCGGAGCAGATCCCGATATTCCGGGACTCTTGACGGCCAATCTTGCGGTTTCGGGAGGTTGGTTGGATGTAACCGCCACCAACGGGATAAACTTCAACCAACTTTCGGGCTCTCCGAGTAGTACCCTTACGAATTCACAGATGAACGCTTTGGGAGTGGGGTTCGGTGCCGGACCGAATGTCATCGACGTTTCCGCGACGATTGCACAGCCCAATTTTGCGACTACCACCAATAGTGGTTCGAACGGGTCGCAACAAGCGGGGATATGGTTCGGTCTCGACGAAAATAACTTTGTCAAATTGGTCGTGGTAAAGGCATCGGCAACCCAGCAGAAAATACAAATGGCCTTGGAGCAGACCGATCCCGGTAATTCGGCCAATCTGATTATTACGGAGTTCAATACGGCTAATTTCAATATAAGCGGAATCACCGATATTACCTTTAGGATATCCATTGACCCTACCGATAATTCAATCAGAGGATTTTATGCTTTGGATAACGGTAGTGAAGTACAAGTGACCGGGGGAACGGATTTCCTTGCGGCCCCTGATACTTTTTTTGACGGTGTTGACCACGACAGCAATATTGCAACAGATAGATTGGCCTATGCAGGTATAATGACCTCCACAAGAAGGTCTACTGGAGGCTCTATGGTCATCTCATATGATTCTTTTTACGTTCAGGAAGTCATAGCTCCTTTTCAGGCGCATGTTAACTTTCAAGACGAAGCCACTGTACCTCCATCAGGATATTCTGCCGATTTTGGTTTGGGCTTTCCTGCTGTTCCAGTACAGGGCGATTATGGCTGGAAGAAGGCTGATAATCTAACTTCAATTGATGTAAACGGGACGGAGAGCGCTGGAAGAAACAGAATTACGGGAACATATGACACAGCATCTCTCCAGAATAAATTAGAAGGTACATTAGTGCATTTTCAAGGAGATAATATTGCTAGCTGGGCCGGACAGAATAGAGGTAATGAACTTATCTGGGAGATGAAGGTGCCGAATGGCACTTATGATGTTACCGTTGGACTTGGAGATAAGAGCAGTTCTACCGATAGTAGGCATAGCGCTACCATTGAGGGATATACTATTATACCAGCTTTC
Organism: Pricia sp.; assembly: GCF_041745955.1. Lineage (NCBI taxonomy): Bacteria > Pseudomonadati > Bacteroidota > Flavobacteriia > Flavobacteriales > Flavobacteriaceae > Pricia > Pricia sp. The sequence goes on along the minus strand of NZ_JBGTHY010000204.1, from coordinate 37,807 downwards.
GTACCAGCTTCGGGTCAAGTAAAAACCGAGACCATGACCGTCTCCGTTTCCGACGGTTTTTTGACCCTCAACGGGGTAGGTGGCTTCAATTCCAAGGTGACACATATTGATATTTTGGAAAGTACCGGTAGCCCGGTAAACGGTAGCCTGGCATTCGACCCGGCAGCGGTTAGTCCATCTTTGGCCGCGGGATCGACCGGAACCTTTTCCAGCAATCTTTCTAGCGCAGGAGCAGCGGGCGTTGCACTGACCATCGACGATAATATAGATGAAACCGGTTTTAACGATTGGATGAACCTACCGCCAGCTGATTTGGGACAGGTGGATTTCAATATGGATGCCACAAGTTTGGCTATTGGCGATACCAAAAACAGTTCTATAATTGCTACGGCCAAAGGTTCAACTCCCGCTATTTTGACTGCGAATTTTACGGTCACCGCTCCTGCGAGCACGGAGACCGAAATTTCGACCTTTGCGCTGGCCGAAGAGACCGCTGAGGCGATTATCGGTCCGGGCACAATTGATATCGAGGTGGCCACTGGTACTGATTTGAACGGGTTGGCACCAGCGATTACCCTTTCCGCTGGTGCCACCGTTACCCCGGCTTCCGGCGATACGGTCGATTTCAGTGCCGGTACGGTAACCTATACCGTGACCGCCGAAGACGATACGACTACACAAGATTGGGCGGTGACCGTTACCGAGTCCGTCTTGGCTAATTCGGCACCGACCATAACCAGTGCGGCAACTGCCAGCGTGGCCGAAAATCAAACCTCGGCCATCGATGTCGATACCAGCGATGACAACGATTCTGAAGGGTCCGGACTTCAATATTCCTTGACCGGCGCGAACGACGATGCCCTGTTCGAGGTAGATGTTGTTACAGGTTTGGTCACCTTTAAAACGGCTCCTGATTTCGAATCGCCGAACGACGCTGATGGAGATAATAGCTTCGATATACAGGTAACGGTAATCGATTCAGGTGCTCTTTCCGCTCTTCAGGATATCACAATTACGGTAACCGATGTTCCAGAGGCGGATACTGCTCTGGTCATCAACGAAATTATGATAAATCCTGCTGCGGTTACCGATACTGCGGGTGAATGGTTTGAACTTTACAATCCCGGAACAGAGGATGTAAATATTAATGGATGGATTATTAAGGACAATAATGCCGACTCTCATGAAATTACTTCGGATGGCGGTCAATTGCTTATTCCCGCATCGGGCTATTTGGTGCTGGGCAATAATTTGGAAGTTGGTACCAACGGCGGGAAAATTGTGGATTATCAATATAGTGGCTTCATATTGGCAAACACTGGTGATGAAGTGGTATTGGTCGATGACGCCGACAATGAGATAGACCGCGTTGATTACGATGGTGCTACCTTTCCTAATCCACAAGGGGCCTCTATTGCTTTAAACGCACCGACCGAAGACAATGCTATTGGTAGCAATTGGTCTGCCGCTACCGCAGTGTTCGGTATTGGTGATTTGGGAACTCCGGGTATTGCTAATGTGGGGAAGGCCAATGAATCTCCCGTCATTTCCAGTTTGGATGCTCTTGAAGTGGAGGAGAACCAAACCGCTGTTCTTGATTTGGAGGTAGCCGATGATTTGGATTCCGAAGGTTCCGGAATCACATATTCGTTAAGTGGAGGTGTTGACGATACGCTTTTTGCTATAGAAGCGGACACAGGGGATTTGACCTTTTTGGTCGAACCGGATTTTGAGACCCCTACTGATGTTGGAGCTGACAATATCTACGATATTCAGGTTACCGTTACGGATTCCGGTACTCTTACAGCAACACAGGATATCGCCATTACTGTTACCGATATAGACGAAATAACGCCGTTCCTTGCCTTTATAAACTTCCAGAACAATCCTTCCAGTACTGTACCCCCTACGGGCTATTTACCGGATTATGGGAAGGATTTTGGGAATGCAGCTGTCACCGTAAATGGTACGGATTATGATTTTGGTTGGAAACTTTTGTCAGATAATAGTCCGTGGGATGCTTCCGATGAAGCTCCTAGTAATTCTTCTGGAGTTGGAAGAATGCGATTAGCGGATATTGGGACCTATAATGGTGCGGATATTCCAACAAAATTAACAGGTACTTTGGTTCACTTCCAAGGGGATAATATTGCTGGATGGGGAGATGGAGAACCTCGTAAAAATGAATTGTACTGGGAGCTAGTTGTTCCAAACGGTGTTTATGCGGTTACCCTTGGACTTGGAGATAAGGCGTCTAACAATGTAGACAGCCGCCATACGGCAACCTTGGAAGGCTATACGATTATCCCAGCATTCCGTCCTGCTGATACAGAGACTAGGGTAGCGACTATTATCGTAGAAGTTACCGATGGGGCTTTGACCATGAACGGTCTGGGCGGATTTAATTCCAAGATCACACACATAGAAGTTGTGGAGAGTACAGGTACTCCGGTAAATGGAATATTGGCCTTTGGACCGAATACGGCCAGTGAAACTTTAGAAGCAGGGGTAATTGGTTCTTTTACAAGTACGCTATCAGGAGTAGGTGCCACCGATATCACCTTGAATATAGAAGACGATCCTATCAATGTTGAAGCTGGAAATTCAAATGACTGGTTAAGTCTACCGGCAACGGATGTGCCGGGGGAATTTGTTTTTACAATCGACGCTAGTACTTTAAGTGCTGCGGATACAAGAAACAACAGAATCATAGCAACTGCTACGGGCTTTACCCCGGCCATCTTGGATGCCGATCTTACCGTAACGGAGGCTCCTATTGTATTTCTTTCTGCTCCGTTCCGTATGAACGTTGCAGGTACAGAGTATACCAGGGATGCTGATGTATATCAGGCAGAAGACTTGTCTTTCTTGGTAGAAACCCAAGTAACAACAGTTTCTAGCACTGCGTATAGCCCATATACAGTGCCCGGAGGACATACTGACCTGTATTACCCAAGAAGATATGGGCCTGAGTTCAGTTATAATTTTCCTATTGCCAACGGTAACTATACCGTAGCTGTTCATATGGTCGAGAATTTCCAAACAGCTGCAAATGCGAGAATATTTGACGTTTCCTTTGAAGGGGATGTACTTATAGATGGTCTGGATCTGTTTGCAACTTATGGCAAGGGAGGTTTAGCTATATTAAGTTTTGATGTTGAGGTTATCGATGAAGAACTTAATATTGACTTTTTAGCTTCCGTAAATAATGGTATCGTCCAAGCTATAGAAATTTTACCTGTGGCACAAAGTAATGCGACTGATATATTGACTTTTGTATTGGACGGAGTTCAAACGGGTGCTGCTAGCATAGATACGGATTTAGGCGCTATTGCCATAGAAGTGGCCAATGGTACCGATTTGACAGCACTTTCTCCTACAATCACCCTATCGGATGGGGCTACTATACTGCCAGCTTCTGGAGAAGCGCAGGACTTTAGTACTGGTGCTGTTCCGTATACGGTCACCGCTGAAGATGGGACTATAGAAGTCTATAATGTAACGGTAACGGAAGCATTGCCGCCTGTAAATACTCCTCCCGTTATTACGGCTAATCAGGTTTTTTCCATAGGGGAGGCTTCTGGTTTAGACGCTGTTGTAGGTACCGTGGAGGCTATAGATGATGATGATGCTCTTACTTATAGTATTACAGATGGTAATACGGATGGCATTTTTTCGATTGGAGAATCTACCGGTGAAATTACTATTTCGCAGCTTGTGGATTATGCGGCGGCGCAACAGTATACGCTTACGGTAGAAGTAAGTGATGGGGCGAACGCTGTTTCGGATCAAATCACCATCGATGTTTTAGATACTATATGCAACCCATTAAGCAGTTTGCCCTGTGATCAGGTAGCAGTACAGACGCTACCATTGAACTTAGATTTTACGGTTGCCAATGGCAACTTATCGCAATCCGGTTTAACGACGGTCTTGGCACCTAGCGCCAGACTTGCTGGTGATGATGCTAGTATTACGGATGCGCGTATACCGGGTTATGCGCCAGATCTAATAGCACAGGATGCCAATGGATTGACCATTACCAGTACTAAGGGTATTTTCTTTAGTCAACTACAAAATATAGGGAGGATCCCTAGTAGTGCCAATACCAATTCACAGCTCAATGCCATGGGTGTTGGTCTAAGTGCACCTGCTTCTACTTTTAGTGTGAGCACGACGCTAGTTGTTCCCGATTTTTCTGCCAGTGCAGGAAACAGTTCGCAACAAGCAGGTATTTGGTACGGTTTGGACGAGGATCGCTATGTAAAACTGGTTCTTTCAAAAACGGGGGCCACGAGCCAGAGAGTACAGCTGCAAGTAGAGGATCTAACGAACAACCCAGGATCTATCGTGGAGGTGAATATGGACGGTTTTTCATTTACCGTTGGGGAAGCGCTAAAGTTGCGATTGGAATTTGACCCTATAGCCAATACGGTACAAGGGTACTATACCTTAGGAACGGGAACGGAAGTGTTGGTGACCAATGGTAGCGCAGATTTCATTGCAGTCCCCGAATTTTATTTTGATGGTACATCCTACGATACGGCGAACCCTACTGCCTTATTGAATTTTGCTGGGATCTTTACCACGCATCGCAATGCGGCAGCGGACCAAAGCCTCGATTTCTTGTTTAAGGATTTTGCTATTGAAGAGGTCACTGCTCCACTGAGCGATCAGGCGGAGATCTTAACTTTTGCGATAAACGGGATAGATGGTACCATAGCGTCGACCGGGACCGATACGGGTATAGTAGCTTTAGAGGTTCTCAATGATGCAGATCTTGCAGTTTTAATGCCTATCATAACGGTATCTGATCTTGCGGCAATTGCTCCTGCATCAGGAGACGAGGTTGATTTCACGAATCCGGTGGACTATGTAGTTACGGCAGAGAATGGTGCTACCAAGACCTGGACCGTGACGGTAACTAAGGAGGATCCCCAGACTGATACCTTCGCTTTTATTGAAAATTTCGATTCTTATACACCTTCCACAGGTGATTTGGATGCCATCTCCAATGGAGATTGGGTGAAACAAACTGGCGATGAAAATTTGGAAGGAATTCCGGTGCTTAATGAGGGACTTACGCCTGGTACTTCCTTCTCGCTGGAGATAAACAATACAAATGCTATTGCCGTACACGATTTTCAAAAGTTGATTGATGCACCTGTTTCTTTACAGGCGAATGTGCCTTTCTATTATGGCACCTATTTTAACATAGCAGAATTAGGTGGTAGCGAAGGAAATCGGATCCGGGTCGCTATTAGGGTGGATGATGATGGGGGAGAAGCTACGGCTTGGGTAAGACATATCATTGGACGCTATGGAGGGAATATAAATGCTCGATTAGGACTTGGAGGTTCAAATTCCAATAGTGGTGAAACCACTATTGGTCCAGACCAGTTATTTCAATTCGTAGTAAAGGGCGTATGGGATGGCGTAGATTCTATTTCTTATGAATATACTATTGCGCCAACACTAACCGAAGGCGATAATGTCTGGATACCAGCTTCCGATACACAAGCGATAAACGGCACTCCTAAGCTGGGAAGAATTTTTATAAGCTCTACCAGTACGGCGAATAATGGCAAAATAGGCCCGATTCGTCTAAGTACAGATTATGCTCAGGTGGTAACAGAAGATATTATTGAAACTCCTTCCCCTTGTAGTCCATTCAGCACTCTGCCTTGTGATCAAATTGTTACAAGCACTTCTGTCGACTTGAATTTTGATGGAACTGGAGAAGGCCTTAGCAACACTGGCTTTACAATGGTAGATCCCTATTCGGGAACGCGAGTTGCGGAAGACGGTGCACCTAGTAATACGGATGTACCTGGATATGAGCCAGGAAACCTATCCGTTTCAAGCGGCAACCTAGTAATTACAGCAAATAAAGGGATTGCCTATTTAGATAACAATGCCCAAATAAATACAGTTGGGCTTGGTTTACAAAATATCAATTCCCCTATTACAATAGAAACAAAATTACTTGGTATTACAACTGGTGGTAATTCTGCTCAGGCAGGTCTCTGGTTTGGTATTGACGATGACAACTTTGTGAAGCTTGATGTAAACAATAATAATATTGAACTTCGAGTAGAAAGAGCTGGCGCTTCTGCAAATAATACAACAGATCAGCTTCAAGTAAATGCGACTGCTTCTACGCAAGATGTTGTTTTGGAGATGGTCGTCGATCCAACGGCCCTATCGGTAGAGGCTTTTTATACGGTAGGAACTGGATCGAGGACTTCTTTAGGAAGCTTATTGATTCCTTCAAATTATGTTACGGGAAAAGAAATTAATCCGGAAGTAGGAAACGCGAGCTTTGCAGGAGTATATGCTACGTATCGAAATGGCACCCCTCCTGGAGCAATATTCGATGCCACTTTTGACTATTTTAGAGTTTCGGAAGAAGCTTCCCTCTCTTTTGACGTTGCAGAATTAAACTTCTCAGGAGAAACTGGAGAAGTAATTCCTTCACAAACGGTTACTTTATCCGCAAGTTCGGGCACTCCTACTGTTATTTTAAGTGATGACCCAGATGCGGCTTCTTGGTTGATATTGCCAACAGACCCGGTAATCGGAGCTTTGGCATTCGGAATAGTAGAAAACTTGCCCCCAGGAAACTATAGTACTACGATTTTTGCCATTGACCAGCCTGATTTAGGGTATACCAATGGTGAACTGCAGATAAATCTTGAAATTACAGAACCCATAAATGATTTTGCGGTGAATATCAATTTCTCCGATCCAGCAACTCCTGCCCCCGAGAATTATGAAAAAGATGCAGGTGACACGTACGGTGATAGGGGTAATGGTTTTGCCTATGGATGGTTGGATGCCAATACGTCGGCACCCGCCAATCTTACATTGAACGGAAGAAATAGGGAGGTAGCAGGAGTTAGTGTTTTGAACAATACGCTTAGCCATATGCAATACGGGGACGTGTCCACAAATGCTGCCAATGGATACTTACCGGATGCCAAATGGGAAATTGAGGTTCCAAATGGAACTTATTTGGTGACTGTATTCGTTGGAGATCCGAATGTTGATAATCCGGCAGCCAATATTCCTGCCCATCGAATCAATGCAGAAGGTATAAATGTGGTGGATAATTACATACCAACTGGTGTTGTAGGCGCGAGTACAAGATTCACTTCTCAAAGTGCCACCATAGCGGTTTCCGATGGTAGATTGACTTTAGACCCCTTAGGAACAGGTGGTAAGAATACCAAAATAAATAGTGTACAGATTGTAGCCACTACGGGTGGTGTTCAAACCCCAAGAGTAGCAGGAGTTACTCCAGTCGATGGTGCTACAGGAGTACCTGTGAATACGAGTATTTCTGCGAATGACCTGGTTTTGCCAAATGTTGACGATTTAGGTAACGCAGGGGTAGACAATAGCACCATAACAAATAATACGGTTAAATTGATCAAGGTTCAAAATGGTAACCAAGTATTGGCCAGTGTTAATGGAACCGGGGGTGGTGATGCCATTAATTTGGTCCCTACTGCACCTTTAGAGGCCAATACGGAATATAGATTTGAGATTGATGGCGTATTGGACTTAGTAGGGGAGCCTTTTGAGGTCTTTGCTTCTACCTTTACTACTGGAAGTGGTAATACCGGACCTATAACGGACTTGGACAATGTTTCCTTTGCCAATGCAGGGGCAGTGGCTTCAGGTAGTAAATATTCAACACTTACGATTGGCCCAGATGGAAAATTATACGGCCTACAGATAAATGGCGATATCGATAGATGGTCCATAGAAAGTGATGGTACACTATCTGGTTTAGAACAATTGGATGCTTGGAAAGCCAATTATAATAACAACCGTACTTCAGTGGGCTTGACATTTGACCCCGACGCTACGGCTCAGAATTTGATCGCCTATATTTCCCATAATTCTGGTGGCCTGAGTGGTGCCCCTGCCTGGGATGGTAATATTTCAAGACTTACTGGAGCGAACTTAGAAACAGAAGCTTTAATAGTCACTAATTTACCAAGGTCTAAAAAAGACCATTTAACCAATAGCATCAGCTTTAAGCCAGGAGAGCCCAATGTGCTCTATTTCAATCAGGGTAGTAATAGTGCTGCCGGTGCTCCGGATAATGCTTGGGGAAATAGAAAAGAACGATTACTGTCTGCTGCCGCTTTGCGTTTAAATCTAGACCTTTTGCCGGAAGGCAACTGGCCTTTAAATGCTAAAACCACGATGGACCCAGCAGCAATTAACAATGTTGATGTGAATTCATCGACTTTGGTTTCTACTGTGGGCACCTACACTGAGGACGGAGAAACATTTACGGATAATGGTACTTATAATCCTTTTTACGTAAATGCCCCATTGACTTTATTTGGCACAGGAATAAGAAATGCCTACGATTTAGTCTGGCATTCTAACGGCCAATTGTATATTCCAACTAACGGAACTGCCGGAGGAAGTAATGCCCCAGCCTCCATAGATGATACAAGAAGACCAAATGGTAGTTTTTACGATCATGATGCGGTAAGTGGTAATTATCCGATAATTCCGGCTTCCAATAATAACAATGTCCAAAAAGACTGGTTGTTTAGATTGAATCCTGCCAATCCTCTAGGGTATTATGGACACCCGAACCCTTTACGAGGCGAGTTTGTGCTAAACCGCGGAGATGCGGATGTCAATAATACGGTTTATAATGGCGTTGTGGCCGATATAAACTATCGAGGCGATGCTTTCGATTTTGAGAATAATAAGTCTCCAAACGGGGTTATTGAATATAGCAGTAATGCGGAGAACGGAAACCTTACAGGAGCTCTGTTGGTTGTGCGCTATAGCGGTGGCAGTGATATTATTGCCTTGGTTCCAGATGGCCCAAATGGTGATATTGCCACATTTAAGGAGGGTATCCCCGGATTTACCGGTTTCGGTGATCCCTTAGATTTGGTGGAAGATGTTACCAACGGAAATATCTATGTTTCAGATTATGGCAGAAGCGAAATAGTGCTTCTGAGACCTAATGCTCAGGCAGCGCCAGAAGCCTTAATTGTTTTAGATACAGAAGAGGTAGTTGGGGATGCGGTGACGAGTAGTGATTATAATCAGGAGATCTTATTATCAAACCTTGGTAATGCTACCTTAACTGGTATTTCAGCTCAGATTACAGGTACTGATAGCGGCCAGTTTCAAGTAAGTGGTTTACCGCTCACTTTAAATGCTCAAAATTCCGATGCCTTCAATATTATTTTCACACCTACTTCCATTGGGCCCAAGACTGCCCAATTGACTATTTCGGGAACGGGTGTTGAAGACGTAATTATCCCTTTAAATGGTTTAGGAAAGCTAGGCTTAGGAGGTTCTAATGAACCATCCTTACAATGGCTTTTAGATACAAGATTGGGTAGCGGAGCCGTTGATGTTGGCGATGAAAATGCTGCTACAAATGTGTTTGATGTTAGTGGCCTTACTGTGGGTAGTGATGCTTATAAAGCAGCTCTAAGCGGAATGTTGGGCGATGAACTTGATATTCAAAGCTTTGAAAGAGCAGTAGATGCTCCGGTTACTTTGGAATTGTTAAGTGTTTATGGTCCAACTGGTTCAAATCCTGTGGTTGCTTTTGGGTGGTATGACACTGGTAATGCTTCCGCTCTTAACGAGCTGATTACGGTAACCAACGATCCTACAAGCAATGGACAGCGACTAAATCCACCCTTAACGGGCCTAGGTCAGTTTGATCCTGGTACCCAAAGCTTTGGTTTCTATAGTGAATGGCCGTTCTTTGGTAATCGTAAGTTGTTCAGTGAAGATGCATTGAATACTTTTCCTGACGCGATTCCACATCATGTACGTGTATACGCCATGCCAGACGAAACCGATGCCTATATCATAGCCACAGAAGAACATATAAGTGGATTTGATTATCAGGATATCGTAGTCATTGCGAGAAACATTAAGCCTGCTGGTGAGGATCAATTGGTAGCTTGTTCTCCAATTAGTACCTTGGATTGTGAAGAAATTACGGTGACGCTTCCATATAGTCTAGATTTTGATGGAACAGAGGGCGGTTTATCCAACACTGGCTTTACCATGGTGGATAATCCATCGGTTCGACTTGATTTGGATCTGCCTATCTCAAACCCTGATGTATTAGGTTATGAGCCAGGCAAAATAAGTCTGGGCAATGGCAATCTTGTTTTAGAAGCTAATAATGGTATTGCCTTTAGAACAGAGGGTGCTGGAAACACTCAAAGTACAGATGTCAATTCCCAGGTGAATACGTTAGGAGTAGGATTTGATGCGGATACCTACGGGAATTTCAGCATTACCACTACCATAGTGAATCCATATACGGATGGTAGCAATAATTCGGAACAGGCCGGACTTTGGTTTGGATTGAATGAGGATAACTTTGTAAAACTTATAGCAAATGGTAATGGACAATTAGAGCTAAGATCTGAACTAAACGGACTTTCAGAGAATGTTGATCAGGTTATTGCAACGGTAGAGAATTTAAATACCAGTACGGTACAATTGCGACTGTTTGTTGATATGGATAACAATGCACTAGTGGCCTCCTATACCTTAAACAGTGGATTGGAAGTGGAACTTGGAGGTCTGCCCCTGCCCTCAGAATATCTAGCCGGAAATGCCTCCTATGATAATCAAAGTTTTGCCGGGATCTTTGCTACAAAAAGACGTGAAACATCGGCCAATGTGGTCTATACTTTTGAGGATTTTGCTATTGCTCCGGAGAATCCGGTTGCTTTGGTAGCTACTCGAATCAATGCTGGCGGTACGGCGACTTATACAGATGCTCAGAGCAACCTATGGGAATTGGATGAAACATTCTTGACCGGTAATTCAGAAGTATCATTTAAGACATTTGATGTTGCAGGCACAGCCGAAGATCCATTGTTCTTGGAATATCGTTTCTCGAATGATGATGCCGGACAGCCAGGTACGCCTTTCGGATACGCTATTCCAGTAACAGGCACAGGTCCTTATACCGTTAAACTATATTTTATAGAACCTTTCTTCGGTATCCCGGGAGGTGGACAAGGAGGTACAGGAAGTCGTGTATTTAATGTCGCAATAGAAGATGGACAAGCTTCACTTACTAATTATGACCTAAACGCACAAGCAACCCCAGGTACTTTGATTACGGAGACATTCTCCGATATTGCCGTGACAGATGGTAATTTAACGATTGACTTTACAGCCGTTACCAATAATGCAATTATTTCAGCAATCGAGGTTATCGGTTCCGAATCTATCGCTCAGCCTTTCTTCGCCAACGTGAATCCAGCGGACAATGCCACCGATGTGGCCATCAACGATTTTCAGATTACGGTAGATGTGGTGGTACCCGTTGGATATGAGCTGGACAAGGCTACCTTGGTCGGAAACGTCAACCTTTACGAAATCGTAAACGGTAACGAAGTATTGGTTCCCTCCAATTCCAATGATACGGGCGGTGGCGATGCCATTACCTTGACCCCGCTTAGTCCACCGAAAGCCTTCACCAATTATCGGTTTAAGCTAACTAGCGGCATCGAGGCGAACCGGTTCGGTGACCTTAACGATCGCTTGCCGTTCGTGGCTTTTGAGTCCGATCTGACGACCGGTGATGAAGAAACCGTGACCCCGCTCGACCTAACTGGAGTGGAGTTCACCAAAATTGAGGGTGGCACCGTCTTGGGCGATGGCACGCTAGACCAAAGGTTCTCCAGTCTGGCCGTAGGTCCCGACGGCAAATTATATGGCAGCACCATCGGTGATTTTGCCTCCGATGGAAAAATATACCGCTGGGATATGGCGGCGGACGGTACGCTTGAAAATCTGCAGATACTTTCCCCGGTACTCCAGGGTGCCCCGCATCCGGTTAACGGCGCTAGGAACAATAACGACCGCCTGATCATCGGTTTTGCCTTCGACCCCGCGGCGACGGCTGATAACTTGATTGCCTATATCACCCATAGTTTCGCTTCCGAAAGTAGCGGTCCGGAATGGGACGGGGTACTTTCCCGTCTGAGCGGCCCCGACCTTAGCGTAGTGGAGGATCTGATCATCCACTTGCCACGATCTTCAAAAGACCATTTGACCAATAGCATCACTTTTGACCCACAAGGCCAGATGTATATCAACCAGGGCAGTAATTCCGCCGGGGGCCAGCCCGATGGCAGTTGGGCCTTTAGACCGGAACGTTTGTTAACGGCGGCGGTCCTAAAGCTGGAATTGAATAAATTGCCTTCCAACTTGCCTTTTAGTGCGTACACCACCGATGATATTGGGGTCATAAATGCAGCTTCGTCGACGAGTTTAACGATGAGTGATGGTACGTACAACCCGTATGCTACCAATGCGCCATTGACCTTATTTTCTACTGGGGTACGCAACGCATACGACTTGGTATGGCATAGTAACGGCTGGCTGTACGTACCCACGAACGGTACGGCCGGCGGTTCCAATACCCCTGCAACGGCAAGCTACCCGTTGGCGAGAAGGATAGATGGACTTACAACTATTCCTTCCGCACCGGCTACAAATAGCAACGAGACCCAAAAGGACTGGCTCTTCAAGACCAAGGGAGGCTCGTACCACGGACATCCGAACCCGTATCGCGGAGAGTTTATTTTGAACCACGGCGGTGCCCCTTACAGCGGCGTTCCCGGCCAGCAGGAAGCCAGCCATACCGATGTGGCCAAATACCCCGATAATTTAGGTCCTGACCCAAATTACAGGGAACCGGCCTACGATTTCGAGTTTAACAAATCGCCCAATGGCGTCATCGAATACAAAAGCGATGCCTTCGGAGGCAAGTTACAGGGCCTTTTGATGGTCGTACGTTTTAGCGGACAGGACGACCTGCTCGTCATGCAGCCCGAAGCGAACGGCAATATCGGCAACGTGAACGGTGACGTACCCGGAATGGGCGGTTTTGACGATCCGTTGGACGTGGTCGAAGATCCCGAAACCGGTAATATCTACGTTTCCGAGTACGACCGTAGCGGTAACGGCACGCCGAGGCTGACCTTGCTAAGGGCCACTGTACCTGCAACTACAGGGCCTAAAATTGTCGCTGCCCCGAACGAACTTATTTTCGAGACCACGGTAAACAACGAAGGCAACAACACCGATACCAAAACGGTAGAAGTGACCAACGATGGCAACGAGGTACTCAATATTTCGAGTGCTTCGATAACTGGTTCGTTCGGCGATCAGTTCGAAACAGTACAACCAGCCGGAGCTATAACTATCAATCCCGGGGAAAGCCAAATATATACGGTGACCTATGCCCCGGATTTGGACAATACCGACCTGGGTTATCAGGAAGCCAGTTTGACCATTACCAGTGACGCTACCGAAAATCTGACCTTCTCGGTAGGTCTGCATGCCCTCAAAAAACGCGGTTTCGAGGGCGGTGAGGAACCGGCCTTACAGGATGTTGTCGATGCCTTGGGTATCGGTATCGATGTAGGATGGACTTCCCTGGCCAATGGCGTGGACCCGAACCCAGTAGGTGACGAGTCGGAGGTGGAACTGTGGATCAAGGCCAACGATGCGCCTATCAATGTGACCCCAGTAGGACGCTATTCCCCCGGAGAAACGCTTCCTTTCGGATGGTATACTAACGATAACGGCATAGTAGCGACGAACGAAGTCGGTATTTTGGCGGACGGTATCGAGAATGCACAGACCTTGTTCCCACCCATCGGTTCGGGAGAGGCTTCTTTCGATCCGCAGGGTTCCGTATTCGGTTTCTATGTGGAATCGAATACCTTCAACAGGTTGAGCTATACCCAAGATGCGGTCAATGCCACGCAAACCGGCGGGGTAACGCACAGAACCCGAATTTATCCCATGGCCGATAGAAACGGTAATCCGATAGAAAACAGCTACTTGATTGCCTTTGAGGACGCTTCCAACGGCGATTATCAGGATTACATGTTTATTATAGATAACGTAATTCCTTTCGAGAGCGGTCTTTTGGCCTTGGAATTTAATAAAGGGGAGGTAGATTTTATCGCTTCCATTAATCAAGAGGATATTCCAGTTCAGCAGGTAATCCTATCCAGAAACGGAGGCATAACCGCGGCCGGAATCGAACTGGAAGCCTCGGAGGCATGGGTCGTCGTTCCGGAGAATTTCGAACTCGGTACTTCCTTTGATATCGGTGTGGATGTGTCAAGCTTGTCCATAGGTTCTTACCAAGCGACTATCACCGCAAAAGCCCCGAACTATGAGGATGCCGTGGTCAACGTAAGCTTGGAAGTTACCAACGAACTGGTCTATACCTACCAGTTCAATTTCCAGGATCCCGATGACCTAGAAATTTCCCCCGCTGGCTATATCGATGATATCGGAATGCCTTACAGTGTTCAAAGTACGGCCAACTTGGGCGACCTGACTTTCGGTTGGGTATTACCCGCCACCTTGACTCCTGCAGATGCCGGTGTGAACGGAAGGAATAGAAACACGGGCACAAATGATGATGCCCTGTCCAAAACCTTTACCATAATCGGTCACCGAACGGCTGCCGATTTCCCCACTAGGGATTGGGTGGTAAACCTTCCGAATGGCACGTACTCCGTCAATATGAGTGTCGGGGGAGATCCGCAGTTTTCCGATAGCAACCATGTACTGGATGTCAATGGGGTAACCGTGGTCGACTATGACCAACAAAGTATAGTGCCCGAAACCTTCGAAAATTTCGAGAATACCAAGTTCGTCGACGTGACGAACGGTACGCTCCGATTGGCATTGGCCGCTGGCGGCGAAAATGCCAAGGTAAATTACATCCGTCTGGCGCCGATAGACGCCTCCCTACTTCCGCCGACCATTATCGCCACTTTTGACGGCAATGAAAGTGGACCCGATATTTACAGGGGTACGGTCAACATTACCTTGGAAGCCACTGACAACAGTGAAAGCGGTGGAATCGCCAGCTTGGAATATGCGCTGGACGGTAACACTGCCGTAAGCTACGACCAGCCGATTTCCGTAGGGGGCGAAGGGCCGCATAGTTTGGTCGTAACGGCAGAGGACAACAATGGAAACCTAATTGAAAAGACTTACGATTTCAGCATTGAGGCTCCGACAGGTGCCCTCTTGGCCATCGAGAATATGACCAAGGTACCGGGCACGGACCGAGGTTTCCCTGCGGATGACTATTATACCTTCCACCGATTGGGCAATCCCGGTGAGGGCCTCGTTCACGATGCCAACGTCATGCGTTTGAACAATACGGGAACGGGCGACCTGATCGTTACCGATGCCATCGTATCCGATACCAACGATTATACGGTTGAAGTACTGGACAACACCGGTGCCTTAGTCGCATTGCCGGTTACGATAGCCCCCGGAAGTTTTGCCGATCTCGACATCACCTTCATCGGAACCACCGGCAACGGTAACAACGGAATTTTCGTCGAAAACATTGAAATCGTTTCCAATGCGGACAATGCGCTTGAAAACACCGCGGTGCTACACGGAGCCTATTCCCCACAACCGGAAGGTGGCGACGAAATCAATGCACAGGAAGTTTTTGATGCCTTTGGTTTCCAATCCAGCATGTTGAGCATTGTTAATGATCAGGGCAACATCACCCCGCCTAACGATATTCGGTTTAGGCCGAGTTCCAACTATCCCGATCCGGCCAATATCGATGCCGGTTACGAAGGCGATATGATTCTGTCATCGACCTTCGTTCAGGCCGATCCCAACAAGCCGGTCATCGGAATCCAGATTTCCGCCCTACATGGCGGGCCCGGATCCAACGGTGCCAGATTTGTGGCGGTCAATGGTACCGGTACGGTCGGGGGAATCAATTTCTCCCACGATGCCAGGTATTACCAGACCCTGTTGCCCAAGACTGGGGCAAACATCAATTTTGATACGGCCAATTCGATCAACGGTCCGTTTAGGATCGCCGTTTCTAACTACTTGAGCAGTGGTGGTAACGATATTAATGGTAACCGACCGGATCTTTTGGGCTTACGAATCTATAAGGTCATCGATCACAAAGGCAACGTCGTCCCGAACGAGTATATCGTTTTGCAGGATTTCGTACAAGGGGGATGCGGTGCCGGATCGGCCAACTGCGACTGGAACGATAATACGTTCTACTTTATCAATATCCGTCCCGAAGGCGTGCCTACCGCACAGCCTACCGAGGCCTATTTGGCCAATGTGGGAGAAAATCTCGATTTGGATATTGCGCAGTATTTTGACAAGGGATATCCCGGGAACAGTTTGACGATCACAGCATCCGTAGCGAACGGAGGCCTGCCGACTTGGTTAACGTATAACACTGTTGACGGAACGCTGTCCGGTACACCACCGGCCGATACGACCGGTAGCATCGAAGTGGATTTTGATGCCGTAGACCCGAACGGATTGACAGCTTCCACCACTTTGATCATCAACATCAACGAGCCTCCGGTAGCGGTCGACGATGAGGTGACCACGACCCAAAATGTGGCCATCCTCCTTGACCAGTTGTTGACCAATGACTCCGAGCCGAACGCACAGGATATCCTAATCACGACGGTCGACACCCCTCAAAACGGTACGGCCGAACTGCAGGTGGACGGTCTGTCCATCCTGTACACTCCCGAAACGGACTATGTTGGTTCCGATAGCTTTACCTATACCATCGAAGATGAATCCGGATTAACGGCATCTGCCAACGTTTCCATCACGGTTACGCCCGAGAACCAGGCACCGACCGCTCTGATCGTCACCAATGTCGACGGAGGTCCCGCCGCCCTGTTCGTAGAATTTACGGGCAGCGGTTCTACGGATGAAAATCCCGCTACGCTGCAATATGAATGGAATTTTGGGGACGGCGTAGGAAGTGCTTCAGATGCCGATACCAGCTATACCTTCACTTCCGCGGGAGTGTTTACGGTAAGCCTGACGGTAACCGATGACCAAAGCCTTTTCGATGTCGCTACGACCGTGATTACGGTTTCCGCACCGCCGAACACGGGGCCTACCGCAGTAGCCAGTGCAACACCAAACAACAGCAATCCGTTGCAATTCGGTTTTGATGGCAGCGCATCTACCGACACCGAAGGTGCGGTCAGCTATCAGTGGAATTTCGGGGACGGCAATTCCTCTTCCGAAGTATCCCCGAGCCATACCTACGCCCTGGCCGGTACCTACGACGTAAGTCTTACGGTTACCGATGAAGGAGATCTGACGGATGCCGTCACCCTTCAGGTGGTTGCCGAAGAGCCGGTAACCAACGATTTTGCACTCCGTATAAATGCGGGCGGACCACAGGTCGTACACAATGGGGAGACTTTCTCCGCGGATCAGAATTTCGTAGGGGGTAAAGTGTACGTGAACACCAGTGCACAGGTGCCTGCGTTATACCAGACCGAACGTAGCGCTTCGCCGCCGACCTTTGGTTACAACATTCCATTGGACAATGGAAGATATCAAGTAAGCCTTCATTTCGCGGAAATCTATCATGGTGCTACCGGTGGTGGTACGGGTGGAAACGGAAAACGTGTTTTCGACGTGACCTTGGAAGGTGATATCGTACTGAACGATTATGACATCAATGCCGATGTCGGAACTCAGACCATCGTAACAAAAATATTCGAGATAACTGTCGAAGACGGTATTTTGAACATGATTTTCGATGCCGCAGGCAGCGATGGGGTCGACCAACCGAAACTATCGGCTATAACGGTACTGGGTATCGACGATCCGATTGTGGAATGCGAGCTTCCCGAGGAATGGGCGAACTCCGACATAGGCGCAGTAGCTGCCGATGGGGAGACCTGTTATGATAACGGCCGCTATGAGGTCAGTGCCTCCGGTGTCGATATCTGGGGCAGCGCCGACGAGTTCCATTATGTGTATCAACAACTTGAGGGGGACGGTGAAATTATTGCACAGGTAGTAAGTTTAGATCCGACCAATATTTGGGCCAAAGCGGGCGTGATGATGCGCAACGACTTGGACGCCAATTCCGCTTCGGCGATGATGATCATCGCGCCCGATCCGCAAAGTTTGGGCGGACCGGGACACAGTTTCCAGCACAGGCCTTCAAAAGGCGCAGTGATGGGCGGGGCCAACTTCACCACTCCGGCATTGGTGCCGGGCGGTTTCCCCCATTACGTGCGAATGGTGCGTTCGGGCAATACCTTTACGGGATATATCTCCGAAACCAACGGAAACTGGACTTCAGTCGGTTCGGTGAACATACCCATGAACGAAAGTATCTTCGTAGGTCTGGCGACGACATCCCATAATGATGGTACCTTGACCAATGCCGTATACGAAAATGTCGAAGTGATCGATACCGCTATATCCAACGCTGCTCCGTCGGCAGTGGCGGAAGCTACACCCTTGAGCGGTGAGGCTCCCTTGCAGGTAAGTTTTACGGGCAGTAATTCTACCGACGACGGAAACCTTGGCGAACTATCCTATGAGTGGACGTTTGGCAATGGCGATACCTCCACCGATACAGACCCGGTTTACACCTTTGACACTCCGGGTACCTACACCGTAACACTGATCGTATCAGATGCCCAAGGCCTCGAAAGCGAACCTTCTTCGGTTACCATAGAGGTGGAACCGGTAACGGTGAGCGACTTTGCCCTACGTATCAATGCCGGCGGACCCGCACTCGTCCATAACGGCGAGACTTTCGTTGCGGACCAAAATTTCGTTGGCGGAAAATCATATACCAATGTGAACGCCACCTTGCCGGTGCTTTACCAAACGGAGCGCAGTGCTTTGCCCCCGAACTTTGGGTATGAAATTCCATTGGAAAACGGTACTTACAAGGTTACGCTGCATTTTGCGGAACTATTCTGGGGCGCCAACGGTGGCAAGCCCGGGGGAGTCGGCACGCGTATTTTCGACGTGGTTATGGAAGGTAACACGGTACTCAACGATTACGATATCATAGCCGATGTAGGGTCGCAGACCGCGGTAACCAAAACCTTTGATGTGGTTATTCAGGACGGAACCTTGAGCCTGGCCTTGGATGCCGCAGGTAGCGATGGAAAGAACGAACCCAAACTATCCGCTATCGAGATTGTCAGTGTTGGAACTACCAATGCTGCACCGACGGCAGTGGCCAACGCCGATACCGATAGGGGTGAGGCGCCTTTACAGGTCAGTTTCAATTCCAACGGTTCCGACGACGATAAGGCTATTGTTTCCTATCTATGGGATTTCAAGGACGGTACGACATCGACGGATGAAGATCCGCAGCATATCTTCGAGACCCCGGATGTCTACACTGTAAGTTTGACCGTTTCGGATGCCGAGGGCGAAACCGACGAGGCCATCGTTACCATTACGGTCGATGAACCTGTGATCAACGATTTCGCCCTTCGTATCAATGCGGGCGGGCCACAGGTCGTACACAACGGCAATACTTTCTCCGCCGACACCAATTTTGTGGGCGGTAAGGTATACGAGAACAATAGTGCTACCGTACCAAGCTTGTACAAGACGGAACGAAGCGCGTTACCTCCCAACTTTGCATATAATGTCTCTGTTGACAACGGTAATTACCAAGTGGTACTCCATTTTGCCGAAATCTACTGGGGCGCCACAGGCGGTGGTACCGGAGGTATCGGAAAACGGGTGTTCGACGTCGCCTTGGAAGGCAACACGATATTGAACGATTATGATATCAATGCCGATATAGGTCCGCAGACCGTGGTGGTCAAGACGTTCAATGTTGCAGTAACCGATGGGGTTCTGAACCTGGCTTTCGACGCGGCAGGTAGCGACGGCGTCGACCAGCCCAAAGTATCCGCCATCGAGATATTGGGTGTGGGATCGCGCAAACTGGATCCCGTAGTGGACGCAGGTGCCGATTTCGAAGTCACTTTACCGACCAATGTCTTTATCGTGACCGGCAGCGGTAGTGACCCTGATGGCGGGTCTGTAACCTATCAGTGGACTCAGGTCAATGGACCGGATACGGCTTTGCTCGGTAATGACGATACGCTAGAAATGACTGCAGAGGTACTTGTGGAGGGTAGCTATACCTTCCGGTTAACAGTAACGGATGATGAAAATGTCAGTGCCTTCGATGAGGTTACCGTAACGGCCGTCAACCCGAATCTTGAGGAGGTTTGGTTAGAGGCGGAATGTGCCATCGTAGGTTCGGGTTGGACCACAGTGAACGATGGAAGCCAATCGGGCGGACAGTATTTGTCCCCACCCTCGAATTTCCAGTCCTCGCCCTCGAACAATGCCAGTTCCATCGTAAGCTTTGACTTTTTGGTGACTGCGGGTACGTACAAAATATTCGGACTCGTAAAAACTCCGAGTGGAACCCAAGACAGTTTCTGGGTGCGTGTCAACGGTGGTGCATGGGTAAGATGGAACAGTATTCCACCAAGCAACAATTTCGCTTGGCACAGGATCCATCTCAACGAACAGTTGAGCCAGCCGCGGAGCTTCGAATTTGTCGAGGGCGTAAACCGAATAGATATCGGTCATCGAGAAGGCGGGGTAGGGCTTGATAAGCTGTACGTTACGCAAACCGACGATATCCCTACAGGTTTGGGCGGGGCATCGACAAATTGTGGGGAAGTTAACCCATCGTTTGATTCCAACGTGATCGCCGGTAATTCGGGCAACGCTAATAAAACGGTGCCTGTAGCGTATAACGATCCGATTCCGAACGAGGTAAGCATGTATCCGAACGCCGCGGTGTCGAGTACGCAGATCACGATGTCGAATCCCGAAGCGGATATCACCAAGCTCTATGTCTACGATGTTTCAGGCCGTCTCATACGAAGCTATGAGGGCTTGGAACTCGAGACCAGCCCCGGTGCCTATGTACTTCAGGTCTCGAATCTCAATAACGGAATCTATCTCTTAAGAATGATGGCCACTGACGGCAATATCTTTGACGAAAAGCTGGTGGTACGACATTGATATAGTCCACATTAGAATTACCAAGCTATACCAGGGAAGGGAGCAGTTTTTACTGCTCCCTTTTTTTGCTCCCTACATCCAAAACCATCATTTTAAGAATTTTACCACCGGCATTACCACCTTAAATCTACTGGTGTTTTATCGATATTACGTACACATTGCTAGAATAATATACAATACAAAGCAAAAAAAACAGTTATAGACTGGTAAAACCATAAATTGTAAAATTTGATGCGGATTGCCTATTTATTTTTTACGATTAAAACTTAAACTGTAAATATTATGGCTATTGACTACGTAGGTATTGGCGGTAATGAAGTGAAAGGCGATGCTAGCGAAGCCTTGAATGACATACCTCAGAACAGAACCCTGATTGCAGGAAAACTTACCCCGAAGGCTCCGGTAAAACCCGAAGTAGTAGAAGGACTTCATACGGTAGAAGATGTTTTCGATCATTTTGAACCGGAACTTAAAATACCCTTTGAAAACAAAGATGGGGGTACAGTTAACGAAAGCCTTAAATTCAGGAGTTTAGGCGATTTCGGCAAGAAAGGCATTATCAACAACAGTAGTTTTTTAAAGGAGCTTGAAATTGAGAGTGACCAGTATAAAAACATTATCAAACAATTGAAGACCAATAAAATCCTGAAGGCCGCTCTTGAGGATGCCAATGCCAAAAAATCTTTGGTCGATACTATTGATGCCCTAATCGAAGAAATCAAAACCAATAAACTATAGAAATGGCAGACGCACAGAATATACAGCAAACCGCACAGTTAAGCGATAGGCCCTACGCGGAGCAGATAAAGCAAAAATCGAATGAATTCGTAAAATACGGAGGCTTCGATCTTTTGGAATCCGCCATTGACGGGGTACAAAATTTGAATCCTGATAGAAAGGCCCGACGGAAAATGTTTCTTTCCGAAAACAGTAAAAAGCAAGAGCGTAGCGAATTGCTTAAAACCTTACAACTTTGGTCCGATACCCTAAAATCAGGCAAAGATATTATCGACTTGGTACAGGCCGCCGATGATAAGGCCCAAGAGTCGCAAAAGGTACTTACCAAAAACCTAAAGGCTGCTCTTGCGGAAACAAGGGAACTCGAAACTTCGTATCGGTCTGTAGCCCTTTTTTATAAGAATACGGATATGCCTTCGTTGAAGAACGTATCCATTATGAACGCCGAGCTAGAGCAGCTTTCGGATTTGGACAATACACGTTTCATCGATCACATTCGTGAAGAACTGGTCGATAAATATGACCGTTTGGATCTTAGGGAAAATTACGGTCTCATGGTTTTGCCCGGCTATTTGGGCTCAAAATCCGTTGTTGATAAATGGGCAAAGATCGCCTATGAAAACAAAGTGACCTTGATTACCGATTTTGCACATTTAGATGAACCGGACGATGTCATGGAAATGTTCGAAAGTGCCAATCTTGCAAGTGGTGACGTGTTCCTATCCAATACTATCATGACCTGTAACTGGTTGGTAGGCCGTGGCAAACACGACGAAGTGGGTGAAGAGGAAGATGTGCACGTTCCGCCATCCGGCGCTTTGGCCGGTAAAATTTATAAGACCTTGATGTCTCAGGTAACCGCCGGCAAAAAACATGGTGGCCTTAGTGAGGTTGATGGTGTGTGTTTCGATTTGAGAAAAAGTGAAATTGCCAATCTTGAAAATCTCGGACTTGTGCCGATGGTCAACGAATATGGTAAGGTTATGGCCTTTTCGGCCAAAACACTTTTCAACGGTGACAACCTTGGCTTACAGACGTACTCCGTTGTACGTGTTTTCGACTATGTCGCCAAAGTGTTGATGGACTTTTTGAACCGAAGGGCTTTCGAAAATTTCAACACAAAGACAAGAAACGAGATACAGGCACAGATCGTACGCTTTTTAGATAATATTACCGGACCTGATAAACTGATCGAGAATTTCGAGATCCGTAGATTCGAGCAAGATCAGAATCAGAAAGACCGTATTTATATGGACATTCGTCTTAAACCTTATTTTCCCGCCAAAAACTTTTTGATCAAAATGGACGGACAAAAAGGCGACGAAGGTACCGATTGGGATACGGAGTATGCACAGGCCTAGATTTTATAGTGTTTTGCGGCATTAGCTGTAGAAGTCATATTTTCAAATTATATAAAGGGATTTACTTTCTAGCGTTTATAATCGTGAGAAGTGAAATCCCTTTTTTAGTACCATAAATTTCGGTTATACGTAGAAAAAACCTGCCGCAGGTCGTCGTAAACTACATCCCTTTTGACTAATATTAATACTATTAAGTAGGTTTTTTGGTTTTATAATAATCATGAAGAGCAGCTTTATTTTCTACCTATTAAACATATGCTTTTGTTTTGGCTCCTTTGGCCAAGATCAAAATGCAAAACCCATTGCACTATTGGCGAACGAGCATGCCACGACAACCCTATTTTTTCCGGCCGCTATTTCCAAGACCATTGATCCCGCCGCGAATTTCAAGTTCGAATATCAGAACGATGACCTTAGTATTGGCCTTCTAAGTGGCAAAAATGGCAGTCCCAGCAATCTTACCGTAATCACCGATGATGGATATATTTATTCATTTGCCCTTCAGTATTCCGAAAAAATAGAAACTTTTAATTTTATATTGGCCATCGACATGGCAGTCGGGCGCATCCCAAACCGTACATCACACTCTGTAGATAATGAAGATAAAGAGGTAAAGCTGGATTCCCCTACAGAAGCAGACGATGAACCCTATGAAGAAACCGAATATGACACCTTAGGGTCAAGCAATGGCGAAGGCGACCTGTATGATGTCGACAGAGAAGAGTACTACCGTATATTTTGTGAAAACAACTATCTGCAAAAGTCCATCTTCATGCGTACTTTCCGCCAGAACAAAAGAGTGGTGCTCAAGTTGAATAATATTTTGACAGACAACGACGAAATCTATTTTGTGCTTCAGGTCGAGAATAATTCCCGAAAGGAATACGTAGTAAACGGATTGAGTTTTTTCCGTAAAACAGGTGTCGGACAGTTACAGAAAATAATAAATCCAATATACGTTTTCAATCTTCAGGATAAAATCGACCCCCAAAGCATCAACGAGGTAGTATTTGTTTTTAAACGATTTACCATTTCCAGCAAAGAAGAGGTATATGTTGTTTTAGATGAGCTGGAAAATGATAGAATGGTGATGCTGCCTTTGGACAATACACAAATAAACGCCCCCACAAATTGAAGTCACAAGCCTACTTTCTGATTTTGTTTCTTTTCCCCCTGCTTGCCATTTCCCAAAGCTACTCCAAGACTTTTTCGGTGAACGGTGGTATTTTTGGCGAAGGCTACGGCGTTGGGATTACGTATAACACAAATCTTAACGAAAACACCTTTACCCAAATCGGCCTTGAGGTCTCGATGGCCGATTATAAGTCCGGGGAAATCAGCGTACCCTACTCAAGTTTTACGGCGAGCTACTCCTATTTTCTTACCGTGTACAGTAGAAACCGGAAGATGCAGTCTTTAAGCATAGGTGGTGGTGCCATTGCCGGATACGAACTGGTAAATAACGGCAATAACGATATATCAAAGGTGGTTTCCCTTGACGGTAATAGCAAGTTTATTTATGGCGGAGTGGCCACTATCGACCTAGATATCATTCTTAGCGAACATATTTCTTTGATCATAAAATCTTCCCAGTTTTATCATGTAAACAGTGATTTCGGAAAGTTGACCAATTTCTCTGGGTTAGGGCTGCGGTATTACTTTAACCTTTAAGGATTAAAAATCCAATCCTCTTTTTTCAAAATGGGGTACGGATTACTTACCGTGTTGCCCATGCATTACCACCGACTTATATGGTCTCTTTTTATTGATTTCTGTCGTTTACATCGCAAAAGCAAGTGCTTCAACCAAAATCCGCACTAAAACAAAGCTATTATCGGTTAATACCTAAACCCCTAAGGTAAACCGATGAAAAACCTTATTCGAACTACAGCTTTTATCTTTTCGATTTTCACTATAATCTTCGCCTGTACCAAAGAAATAGAACTTAAGACCGAGGTTGAGTTCAGCGTGACCGAGCAGCACAAGGCCGAAGGTTATATCAATGAAGACCTACTTACCACGATAACCGTGGTACCCGAAGAAATACTCGAAGAGTTTTCGTACTCCTATTCGTACTCCGTTTCGAAGGGTGAGGGTCATTTTCGGGATAGATCAGGCTCTATTTTTCCCAAAAATGAGAACATTCCATTGAACCCGTTTTCTGCTTCGATGATGTATGTAGGCACTAAAGCTGGAGATCACCTTGTAAAGATTGTAGCAACGGACAATTACGGTTTTACCGAGGAAGTAGAAATCGATTATATCGTAGCAGCAATACCGCCCATGGTATGGACGGCTACGAGTCCGGTGAAACGGGTCGAGTTGGTCAACAGTGCACAAATCACGGTAAACTTTGAAAAATCAGATGCCAATACCGACGTGAACTACGAGAGGCGATATCGTGTGGTAGCAGGTTCGGGAAGTCTTATCGAAGGGTCTACCGAAGTAGAGGTTGAGCTCAATGAATTTCAATCCATTCTTCCGGGTACGTACATCTTGAATTTTACACCACGAGAACTGGGAGTTATCGAACTTTTCTTTGATTTAAAGGGAGATGATGGCAAAGAATTTACGGCCGAACTCAGTTTTGAGGTATTGGAGGAAATCGTGGATACCGTAATTCCCGAAATTACCATGTTGGGAGACAATCCCTTTACCGTTCAAATCGGCAGTAATTATAAAGACCCGGGAGCCCAAGCTTTGGATGATGTGGATGGCGATATTTCTGGTGATATTTTGGCAGATACTTCCGAGGTCGATATGTCGCGATCGGGCACATATACGGTCACCTATAATGTCAGTGATTCATCCGGCAATGCAGCTGTTGAAATTGTACGAATGGTGGAGGTGATTACTGGAGACAACCCGCAAAGTCCGGAAAACGATATTTTGTCCTTTGCAATTCCTGGACAGCAAAAAACCGCAAATATTGATGCAACTGACCATACGGTTACGCTCAACGTTCCTTCAGGGACAGAGACTAACGTGTCGCCGATAGCGTTAAGCGTATCTCCCGATGCCAGTGTATCGCCTTCGCAAAACGAACCCCAAAATTTTAAAAATCCGATAACCTATATAGTAACGGCCGAAAATGGCGACCAACAGGAATGGACTGTTGAGGTCAATGTGGCCGCAAGTGCGGACAAATCCATTGAAAAGTTCACAATAGCAGGTGTAGAGGGAGCTGTATCCGGAACGGAAATCTCAGTAACGCTTCCTGCCGGTAGCGATGCCAGCTCCCTAACGCCGTCAGTCCAATTCATCGGTACCAGTTTGAGCCCACAATCCGGTACTACTGTCGATTTTACATATCCAGCAACTTACACGGTCACCGCCGAAGATGGCAGTACACAAGAGTATAGGGTAACGGTAATTATCGAGAAGAGTGGTGCGAAAAACATAACGGATTTCGAAATCGATGGAATTGCAGGAGTTTTCAACGGTACAAACATTAACGTAACACTGCCGGCCGGTAACGATGAGAAATCCCTTTCACCAACAATCGGTCATACAGGAGAATCGATTAGTCCGGATTCTGGATCTGTAATAGATTTTACAAACCCGGTGACTTTTACGGTAACTGCCGAAGATGGCACTCAAAAAACCTACAACGCATCCGTAATCGTAAGCGGCGATAGACCGACGGCCAATGCTTCTGCGAACCCAATGACAGCTTTCATAAATCAGGATGTGAATTTTACGGGAAGCGCATCTACTGACGACGTAAATCTCGTCAGCTATGCTTGGAATTTTGATGACGGAAATACTAGCACTTCCGCTAATCCCGTTCATAGGTATACCGGCCAGGGAGATTATACCGTAACACTTACGGTGACTGACGACGGAGGGCTGACCGATACGGCTTCCTTGCAGATAGAAGTTCCCAATCAGGCCCCGGAGGCGGTAGGCAGCGCCAATCCAACAAATGCCGATACCGGTGAAACGATAAATTTTACGGGAAGTGCCTCTTCGGACGATGCTGGCATTTTTTCTTATCTATGGGAATTTGGGGATGGAAATACAAGCAATGCCGCAAATCCGATGCATAGTTACGTGGTAGAAGGTAATTATTCGGTAAAACTTACGATCACCGATAATCAGGGATTAATGGACACCGCAAACATAAACATAACTGTAAAGGTTCCCAACCGGTCACCGATAGCCGTAGCTTCTTCTGACAAGACAAGCGGCCCCAATATACTTACCGTGAATTTTAATGGTAGTGGATCAAGCGATCCGGACGGAGACACTTTAAGCTATATTTGGAATTTTGGTGATGGTAACACCTCCAACCAAAGGAACCCAAGCCACGATTTTGACGTAGCCGGTAACTACAACGTGAAGCTGTCCGTTTCGGATGGCCCGTTCACCTCGACGGACAACGTCTCGATTAGTGTAAGTGCGTTTAACAGGGTGACCGGTCGCTATAGTGCCCCTGTGGGATCACTGGTCACCGTAAAGATTACCTCCATTGGCGGTGGCAAGGGAAGTGCAAATCTCCAAGCACATGCCGGCAGTGGTCGAACAGGAAATGAATTCATGAGTTTGAACACGAGTTGGAACGGAGTGGATGAAGGTTCCACGTTTCTCGATGAGGACGAAAATAGTTTTATAGTGCCTTCAAGCGGTTTCATTTACTTTTATGGACGGCATAACGATGTGATCTATGACTCCCAAACCTACGTGACATTCACCAATAATCAAGCTGCATATAGTGCAAACGGTTTTTTGCGGGAAGATTCTGTTATCCAAGAATGAAGATTCTGCTATCCAAGAATAGGGCGGTAAGATTAGCTAATATAATTCCAAATATCCGTATGCTTGACTAATTGCCCATACGCATGCCGAACGACCAAATTGTCGGGATGTTCCAGCCCCGGATCTTCCTTCAGCAATTTTATGGCATAATGGCGGGCAGTTTTCAAGATATCATTATCCCTAACAATATCGGCGATTTTAAGGTTGAGCACACCACTCTGTTGCGTACCCATTAAATTGCCCGGACCGCGCAGACGCAGGTCGACTTCGGCTATTTCAAAGCCATCGTTGGTAGCGACCATGGTCTGTAGGCGGGTCTTTGCTTCGGAGGATAGTTTATGGCTGGTCATCAAGATACAATAGCTTTGATCGGCACCCCGACCGACGCGGCCGCGTAGCTGGTGTAATTGCGATAGCCCAAAGCGTTCGGCACTTTCGATGATCATTACGGAGGCATTGGGTACGTTAACACCCACTTCGATTACCGTGGTGGCGACCATGATCTGGGTTTCGCCTTTAACGAAACGTTCCATCTCGTAATCCTTGTCCATAGATTTCATCTGGCCGTGTACGATGGATATTTGGTATTCGGGTAGGGGGAAATCCCGAACGATACTTTCGTAACCGTCCATGAGATCTTTGTAATCCATGGCTTCGGATTCCTGTATTAGGGGATAAACGATATATATCTGCCTTCTTTTTTTGATTTCGTCACGGATAAATTGGAACACCTTAAGTCGGTTAGAATCGTATCTATGTACGGTCTTAATCGCCTTCCGGCCCGGCGGAAGCTCGTCGATTACTGAAATATCGAGATCCCCGTATAGGCTCATGGCCAAGGTTCGGGGAATGGGGGTGGCCGTCATAACAAGTACATGTGGTGGAATCTCGTTTTTATGCCAAAGCTTTGAGCGCTGTGCCACTCCGAAGCGGTGCTGTTCGTCGACGATCGCCAAGCCTAGATTTTTATATTGAACTTTGTCCTCAAGCAGGGCATGCGTGCCGATCAGAATTTGAAGTTCGCCATTTTCCAGTTGTTCGTGGATGGGTCGGCGGGCGGATTTCTTAACGGAACCGGTCAACAAGGCACAGGTAACGCCGGTACCTTCGAGCAATTGGCTTATGCTGTTATAATGTTGGTTCGCCAAAATTTCCGTGGGTGCCATCAAGCAGGCCTGAAAACCGTTATCGATGGCGAGCAGCATGATCATTACGGCTACAATGGTTTTTCCCGAGCCGACATCGCCCTGTAGCAGGCGGTTCATCTGGGCGTTGCTTCCCAAATCGGATCGGATTTCCTTAATGACCCGTTTTTGTGCATCGGTCAGTTCAAATGGAAGATGATTGGCATAGAAATCGTTAAAAAGTTCCCCGACCTGATCAAAATTAAAGCCTTTGATCTTCTGCTTCCGCTGCATTTTTTTAGAAAGTAGCTGCAACTGGATGTAAAAGAGTTCTTCGAGTTTTAAGCGGAATTGCGCCTTGGCCAACAACTCCTGATTTTTTGGAAAGTGGATGTTGAACATCGCCTCGCTCTTCGGCAGCAGTTTCAGCTCGTGCAAAAGGGTAGGGGAGAGGGTTTCTGAAAACCGTCCCTTGGTCTCCATGAACAGTTGCTGCATCAGTTTATTGATCGCCCGATTGGTAATCCCCTTATTGCTTAGCATTTCCGTGGAAGGGTAGACGGGCTGCATGGCGATCTTGAGTCCCTGTTCGTGCTCGGTCAGCAATTCCATTTCTGGGTGCGCCATGGAGAATTGGCCGTTGTACCAATTGCATTTACCGAAGATGACATAGGGAGTATTGAGCTTTAGATTTTCCCGGATCCATTTTTGGCCGCGGAACCATACCAGTTCCATTTCACCGGTTTCGTCGATAAAGGAAGCGACCAATCGCTTGCCTTTTTTCTGTTCGACGGTTTTGATGTGGACGATTTTTCCGAGGATTTGTACATCGGCACTGCTGCGCTGTAGCTGGGTAATCTTGTAATATTGGGTCTTGTCGATGTAGCGGTTGGGAAAGAGATTGAGAAGGTCTTGAAAGGTCTGAATGTCCAGTTCCGACTGCAAGGTTTCGGCGCGGTTCGGGCCTACACCTTTGAGGTACGCGATCGGGGTCTGTAGCAAATTGGCATTCATAGGGCTAAAATAGAAGTTCGGCAATTGAAACGCAAGTATTAAAAGCTCGCCTCATTCCAAAAGAGGGTGGACGCCTTCCTCCCGGTCATGTTTCGCTCGTTGGAGGCAGGTAAAAAAGAGGTGAGCTTTTAAGTATCCGATATCTAGGACAATTGTTGTAATTTTCGGCTTAAATGCCGGTATCTTTGCTTCATGAAATTTTTTCTTTTCCTTTTACTTCTACTTGAATCCATTCCAATAAATGCCCAGCATCAAGATAAGGTAGATTTTGTCAGGGGCGAGGTTTCAATAACACCCCTTCCCAAGCAAAAAAGGATTATGGGTGAAGTAGCGTATACTTTTGAGGTCTTGGCGGATGTGGATTCCGTTTTTCTGGATGCCCAAAATATGAGTTTTTCGACCGTTAAATTAAATGGTGCCAAGGCCAAATATTCCAACACGGACAAAATTATTTCCATTCATAAAAAGTTTAAAAAGGGGCGGTCGTATATCCTTTTACTTGATTATTCGGCGACCCCGAAGCAAACGGTCTATTTTCTGGGATGGGACGATGACCTTGTAGATAACGAGCAAACCGCGCCATTGGTGAGGCAGTCGGAGCCAACCGGTAGTCAAGGCCTTCCATCAGGGAAGCAAGACGTGCCGTCCGAAAAGCAAGTATGGACCCAAGGACAAGGCAAATACACCAGCCATTGGCTTCCCAGCTTTGACGACATGGAGGAAAAGGTGGAGTTCGACCTGAATATCACCTTTGATGATTCGTATGAAATCATTGCGAATGGAAAGTTGGTATCCGCAAAAAATAATCGCACAGGGAAAAAAACCTGGCATTTTGATATGCAGCAACCTATGAGCAGTTATCTCTTGGCTTTTGTAGTAGGAAATTACGAAAAACAAGAGCTGGTTTCCAATAGTGGCATCCCCATAACCAATTATTATTATCCGGAAGATAGCCTTCGTGTCGAACCTACTTATCGCTATACCCGGCGGATTTTTGATTTTCTAGAGGATGAAATAGGGGTCAAGTATCCGTGGCAGAACTACAAACAGATTCCCGTTCAAGACTTTTTATACGCGGGAATGGAAAATACGGGCACTACCATGTTTTCGGATGGCTACGTTATCGATTCCACCGCATTCACCGACAAAAACTATGTCAACGTCAACGCCCATGAAATGGCGCATCAATGGTTCGGCAACCTAGTTACGGAAAAGGATGGCAACCACCATTGGCTGCATGAAGGTTTTGCTACATACTACGCCTATCTGGCAGAAAGGGAACTTTTTGGCGACGATCATTTTTATTGGAAATTATACACCTCTTTGATGCAACTTCAGGGCTTGGCAGAAAGAGGGGAAGGGGAAAGCCTGCTCAATCCGAAAGCCAGTAGCTTGACTTTTTACGAGAAAGGGGCTTGGGCACTTTTTATGCTCCGGGAACAGCTCGGTGACGAGGCCTTCAATACTGGTATTCAAAATTATCTACAAAAGTACAGCTTCAAGAATGTCACGGTTTCCGATTTTTTGGAGGAAATGGAAAAGGCATCCGGCAGCTCTGTATCCGATTTCAAAAAAGATTGGCTGGATAATAAAGGTATCCTCCTCAACGACGCCAAAGAAAAACTTTCAGGATATTCGCCTTCCTTGCAGCTTCTTTTTGATATGGAAGCGGAGTCGAAAAAGACGAATAACGACACTATCGACTACGGAAAGTATTGGAACGGGAGCCCATCCATCCATCTTAAAGAATATATCCTTGAAACACATCGGAATGGCCTTCCCGAAGAAATCATAGAAAAGGCATTTGCCTCCGATACTGTTCCTATTCGGCAAGCCTTGTCCATGGCGACCGATGTCAAAAAATATCCAAAGGAAGCCTTTGAATCCTTATTGAACGACAAAAGCTATGTCACCGTAGAAAATGCGCTGTTCAAACTTTGGGAAACCTATCCTCGGGACAGAAAAGTATATTTGGATAAAACGAAGGAACTCATTGGACTCCCCAATAAAAATCTACGTCTTTTGTGGCTGACCTTGGCCATGCTCACGCAGGAGTATCAAGGAAGCCAAACCAAAGTGTATTTTGATGAACTAAGTGGCTATACCGATGCCCGATATTCCTTTGAGGTCAGGCAGGGCGCTTTTTTTTACCTGAAAGAAGCCTTTGGGCTTACCGACCAAAACCTGAAGGATTTGATCCAGGCCGCAACCCATCATTCTTGGCAGTTCAAGAAATTCGCACGGGATACATTGGACGAATTGTTGAAGGATCCGGACTATAAAAAACGGGTTCAAAACCTTACAAACGAACTAAATGGTGAAGAATTACGTTATTTGAATAGTATTGGGTATTAAGTCATATGCCCAAGGTATTACGACTATTATTTTGCGTTTGCCTATCCATTTGAAAAATATCGGACGTCAAACTTGAACCCGTATCCAAATAACTAGTAACCATGTACAAATTCCCATGAGAGCATTGGTAATTTCCGGCGGCGGCAGCAAGGGCGCTTTTGCAGGCGGTGTCGCTCAGTATCTAATGCAGGAGCTGCATCATACCTACGATCTGTTTTTGGGTACCTCTACCGGAAGTCTGTTGATTTCGCATCTGGCCCTGCAAAAAATCGATAAGATCAAGCAAGTCTATACCTCTGTCGATCAGGAAAGTATTTTTAGCAACTGCCCCTTTACCATTCAAAAAAAGTATGGCGTGAACACCATTGGTATCAATCATTGGAACGTACTTAAGAATCTTTACAATGGGGGAAAGACATTTGGAGAGAGCCACAATCTTCATAAACTCATAAAAAATACGCTGACCCGCGAAGAATTCAAACATTTAAAGCAAGGCCCCATGGAAATTATCGTGACGGTCTCGAACCTTTCACTGAACCAAGTGGAATACAAAAATATCAACGATTACGGTTACGAGGAGTTTTGTGAATGGATCTGGATTTCCTGTAACTACACTCCCTTTATGAGCCTAGTGCGTAAAAACGGATGCGAATATGCCGATGGGGGACTGGGGAATATGGTGCCTATTGAAGAGGCCATCAAACGCGGTGCGACCGATGTCGACGTCATCGTACTCCAGACGGAGGTCAGTCATTTGAACCGACTGCCCTCAAAGAACCCTTTTTCGTTGATGACCACCATCTTCGAGTTTATGCTTGATCGTATTGAGCACCAGAACGTCCGTATCGGTAAATTCGTGGCAAGCCACAACGACGCCATCATCAATTTCTATTATACGCCAACGGTACTTACTACGAATTCCCTAATTTTCGATAAAGAAAAAATGACGGCTTGGTGGGAGAGTGGATTCAATTTTGCCAAGACTAAAAACACGGAACTGAATCAGATAAAACCGGAAGTGGAGTAGTTTAAGGGCAACCCATAAACTTTTTGAGTTTGACGTTAGTGTTCGAGTTTGAACTTCCCTACCAAAGATTGCCGATTTCTTTCTTCACGAAAGACAAGGCCGTGGCGGAGGGTGAATCCTTTTCCATGGTTTGGGTGAGAATATCTTCGCGCAATTTGTCCGCCGAATCGGTCTGGCTCATGGCTGCTTTGCGGATCATCTGTACGGTCGCACTTTTGGCGGCCTTGATAATGTTCCAGCACTCGTCGGTCATATAGATCTGTTGCGAAAGGTTATGATCGAACTCGATTTCGATACTTTTTATGAGTAGGGCCTCATAGGCATTTTTATCCGATGATTTCGGCGCTACTCGAACGACAAGGCTGGCTATGGCTATTCGTTCTAAAAATAACGCCATTCGCTCATAAGCCTGTAATCGGATAGGGAGTGTATTTTTTTGGGTGTCCTTATGAAGTAGGAACCGTCGACGGCCTTCCTCGTTTTTCGTGTGTAGCTTAAAAAAGTGAAAAGCGACAACGCCTGTTACGACCGCAGGTAGCAAAAAGCCGAATAGTTGTAAAATTCCTTCTCCAGACATAATTTTTCGAATTGGTTACTGGATGTAGAACGAACGATTCCTGTAAAAATTATATGGAACGCGCTTGATTCGGACAAAGTTTTGCTGTCCTCCGCAACTGCGACCGCCAACTTTTTTTAGTTTTTCATTTCCTCCCGCACCATCAAGTAAAAATCGCTGAATTTCGGATGAATTTTCATTTGGACACCTTCTTTAAGGTTTCCGTCTTTGCCTATGGTAGTAATGCGCTCGGGTGCTATCGCAAATTTGCTTTGTAATACGGTCGATAAAGCAAGGGCCTGCTGTGCGGGTAGGTTCAGGTCGCCGGTCATACTCAGTCCTTCAATATCCAGTGCTGTGCTAGGGTTGGCTTTTAAAACATTCGCTATTTTTTCTGCCCATGCTTCCGCTTCGGGGGTCAATTTGGTGCCAATATCACTTCCGTAAAGACTGGTCAAATCTGAAGAAACTACGATGGAACCATTCGATACGGCAATTTTGGCATCTTCGCCCAAGGTCTGTTTTACGTTGGTCAAGACCACGATAATAGTCGAATCGTTACTGGCAATGGCATTTTTGATGGACCGTAGTTTGCCCTCTGTTGCCTGTAGACTCTGGATGGCACTGTTCGCGATATCGGAATTTTTGTTCGAAACTGCGGTAAAATTGGTGATGTTCGACATCAGCGTATTGTTCGCCGCTTGAAGGTCCGACACTTGAGCCTCGAAGGAAGTCGCCCTTGCCTGGGCTACTTTTTCGTTTTTTCTGGCGTCTAAAACTTCTGACTTCACGGAATCTAATTGTGATCTCAGGCTTTCTATTTTTTCGATCAGTTCGCTTTTCCTTTGGGCCTGTAAGGTCGTGGAGGTACATGCAATAAGGAATAGGGTTGTTAGGAACGTCTTCATTGGTTTATTGATTTTAGGGGATATTTTTAGAATAATTTTTAGTTGGGACTACGTATCAGAAATCCGCGCAAAAGTATAGCATTCTTTTTTCTTGTGGAAATATTCGCTATCCGAGTAGGGACACTCTTACAATTTAAAGTGTAGATAAACCGCGGTGTCCCTCAAAGGGTGCTATCACCGATTGGAACGCTCAAAGGTGTATAGTATTGTATGCAACCTATTTTAAATTTGCTCTTTTATGACTTTGGAAAGTGCCCTGGCCCGTTTCACCTCTATTTTTCTGACCATCCAATCCGGGTAATCGGAGGCATCTTCGGCTTCGTAGATTCTTAAATGTTGGTCCTCCATAGGGGTTTTCAGTTCATCGGGATGGCATCCTAAAATCTGTGCAGCGGTATCGACGCCTGAATGGGAGGCACCGGCCACTCCGTGAGACAAAATACTGGCCCCACAGAGATACAGGTTCTCGATCTCGCTTTTGGCCTTGAAGGCAAACGGACCAATATTTTTTAAGCTTTTTTCGGTACCATATACGTTACCATCGGTAGTGTTGATGTAGTATTCATTAGTGATGGGCGTGCCCAAATCTTTGTGTACGATGTGATTGCTTACTCCAGGCACTGCCTTTTCAACACCTCTGATCATTTTTTGCGTAAGGCGTTCTTTGAAGTCCTGATATTCTTGGGAGCGTTGCGCATCCTCATTTTTGTATATTTCGAAAGCTTTGTAGTCGATAAAAGTAATGGCCTCGATATTGTGGTGTTTTCCGTCAAAACTTGCGGGATCTTTAAGGGTGGTACAACTGATGAACATAGCCTCAAAAGCCTCGCCCTTATCGATATCGGCGTTGAGAATCTGTTCGAAAGGGTCATTGCCATCGGCTTCGGGCATCATCCAGATATTTCCGGAATCCAATCCTGCTTTCCGTACGTCCATATCCACCGTCAAAAAAAGCATGAGCGAGGTACAGGAATATTTGGTCTTGCCGAGTTTCTTCTGCAATTTCGGACTTAAATTATTCCTTCCTATCAATGAATTGTAAGTAATTCCGACATCGGCATTCGATACGATGCGGTCGGCAAAAAGTTGCTGTCCGTTTTCTAGCGTTACCCCGACCGCCCTCTTTTGTTGTTCGCCTTCTACGATAATTTTGCTTACGGCAGCGCTGGTCCGTATTTCGCCGTCATGTCTTTTCAGCGCATTGGTCATGGCCTTAATCAAAGCACCGCCACCGCCCATGGGGTAATAGCCGCCCTGATAATAGTGGTACATCAGCGCACTGTGCAGCACAAAGGGGACTTTGGATGGTGATACCCCATGGTCGCCGCACTGAACATTGAGAATGTTTTTCAGTAGTGGGTCTTTGATATGCCATCCGATAACACGGCGCAGGCTGAACAGACCGTATTTTCCAAAATGCCTCGTGCGGTACGGCAAGGTCAATTTTTGCCAAAAACCTTTGATATAGGGAAGCGAATAGAGCTCCTGACTGACCTTTCGGGTCAGGTCAAGGTATTTGCGGATATTTTTCTTTTCCTTGGGAAAACGAGCGGACAACCGATTGACTAACCCATCAAAATTCGCCGGATAATCGAAACGTTCCTCCCCGATACGAACGTGTTCATAGGCATCGGGATTCATACGGAAAAAGACCAGGTCGTTGGCGATACCCAAGCCCCGATACAGATCGCTAGTGGATTCTCCCTCGCCCAAAAGTCCCACATAATGCACGCCTGGCGTGAATCGATGTCCGTTCAGGTAAAAACTATGGCACCAGCCTCCGGGCACGTCGTGTTGTTCGAGTACCAGTACCTTTTGACCGGCGCGTGCCAGACAGATAGCGGTCGCCAAGCCCCCGGCACCGGCACCGATAATAATGGTATCCCACTTTTCAGGAGTATCGGTATCCGTAGTAAGGGTATCGTCATTTTTTGGATGGTTTTTTTGGGAAGCCATTTGGGTTTTAAATTTCTGAAATTCGAAGGTAGAAATAAAAATTCAGCACCAGACCTATTTCTTCAACGCTTCGTCAATCGCCTTCTCGACCAAAGGTTCCATCACTTTATAGCCTTCGATGGTGGGGTGTACTTCATCGTCCGCGTATTTTTTGGGTAGTCCGTTGCGGTCATCGGCCATGGCTGAAAAGTAATCGAGATAGATATGTCCCTTTTCCTCGGCGTATGCTTTGATCATTTTGTTCAGTTCCATAATTTTGGGAGCCGGCTCCAAACCCGGTTTCCACGGATAGTCGAAAGCGGGCAGGGTAGACGAAAGCACTACTTTGATTCCGTTCGAGTGGGCGATTTCGGACATGGATTTTATGTTATCGGCAATCATCTCCAAAGTCGAAGGTCCCGTATTGCCAGCAATGTCATTGGTACCGGCAAGAATAACGACCACCTTAGGTTTTAGATCAACGACGTCCTGTTGAAAACGGAGTAGCATTTGGGGTGTGGTCTGGCCGCTTATCCCTCGGTTGACGTATGGTTTTCCCTCGAAGAACTCGGGTCTTTTGTTCAGCCATCCTATGGTGATGGAGTTGCCCATAAACACCACACGATCCTCATCGGCAGCGGGTGCGTCTAGTTTTTGGTTGGTTTCCTGAAACTCCTTCAGATTGGGCCAGTCCTGTCCGTAAATACCCTCTACAAGACCGAGGCCTATTAAAAATGCGAGAAAAGTGGATTTTAAGTTTTTCATAGTTCACACCAGATTATCGAATTGTTTTTGTTCTTCCAAAGTCAACGGTAACTCCTTCATAATTTTTACTGCCGTTGGCCGCTGCACGATAAGATAAACGATCAAGGCTATCGCAATGACCAAATATAAGCGATTCCCGCTTCAAAAATAAACCATCAGGGCCAAAAGCCCCCGGTCCTTCCAAAAAGGCGTACCTGATTAGCGATGCGACTTGATATTTTCAATATTTCGCACTTTTTCCCTTCGCCAAAGTCCGTTCGATAAACGCCCGGATATCGTTGTTGGATTTTTCGAGATCTTCGCGTCGCAGATACATCATGTGGCCACTGCGGTAGCCCTTGAACTCAAAACGGTCTTTC
>NZ_JBGTHY010000203.1:0-8725 GCF_041745955.1 Pricia sp. | reverse complement strand
TTCTTGGAAGAAATGATTGCCCTCAAGAAAAAACCGGATGATGAAAAGAAGGCCTATCTCTATGACAACTGGAAGGTGCTCGATTACTACGAACGCTTCGTTTTCACCAAGCTGATCACCGGCAGTTTCCGTATCGGGGTCAGCCAAAAGCTAATGACCCGCGCTTTGGCAAAAGCCACCGAAATAGACGAGGATATTCTCGCCTATAAACTGATGGGCAATTGGAATCCCGATAAAATATCTTTTCAGGAACTGATCTTGGAGGAAAACGAGAGCGATTACCTCTCGAAACCCTATCCTTTTTATTTGGCCTATGCCATCGAAGGTGCCGTGGATGATCTGGGGGATGTCAACGATTGGTCCGCCGAGCATAAATGGGACGGTATCCGCTCACAGGTCATCCTTAGAAACGATGAAATATTTGTCTGGAGCCGTGGGGAAGAGCTGGTGACCGATAAATACCCGGAATTTCATGCCTTTATCGGTATTATTCCCAACGGAACGGTCATCGACGGTGAAATTTTGCCCTATACAAAAGGTGAAATCGGCACTTTTAACGACCTGCAAAAACGAATTGTCAGGAAAACGGTTTCCAAGAATTTATTGCAAAAAGTACCCGTGATTTTAAAAGCCTACGATTTTTTGGAATGGAAAGGGGAAGATATTCGGGGGATGGTGTTTAGTGAACGAAGGAAACTTCTCGAAAAACTATTTCATTCGGTCACCGGGATGAGCCGCGATGCTGTCACTTCGAGCACCTCGACTGCGCTCGGCACAGGCGCAGTCGAGAAGCCTGTGCCTGAAACCTTGACCTATAGCGATACCGGCGCTGTTGAAGTACCTCTTCACCTCTCCGAAACCATCCACTTCAACTCTTGGGAAGAAGCCGCCAAGGAACGCGAACGTTCGAGGGAAGTCCGCAGCGAAGGCCTGATGCTAAAGCGCAAGGATTCTCCCTATCTTGTCGGACGGAAAAAAGGCGACTGGTGGAAATGGAAGGTCAATCCCCTCACCATTGACGCCGTGCTCACTTACGCCATGCGCGGCCACGGCAGGCGTAGCAACCTTTTCACAGATTACACCTTCGCCCTTTGGGACGAAAATGAAGACGGCGAAAAAGAACTCGTCACCTTCGCCAAAGCCTACTCCGGCCTCACCGATGCCGAGTTCCGGAAAGTGGACAACTGGATCAAAAAGAATACTTTAGAGCGGTTTGGGCCCGTGCGATCTGTGACGCCCCATCATGTTTTTGAAATCGCCTTTGAAGGTATCGCCTTTTCAAAACGACATAAAAGCGGGGTGGCTACACGGTTTCCAAGGATATTGCGGTGGCGGCAGGATAAGAAGATCGAGGACGCAAATAATATTCAGGATTTGAAGGATATGATTGTGTGAAAGTGGTAAGAAAAGGAAAAGAAGCAATAGTCAAGCGATGCACTGGCTCTTTCCTCCAGTAGGGGAAAGAACCGAAACCACTTATGAACAGAGACCAACTTTACAATATCGCCGAAACCTGGTTCCAGCAGCAAGAATGGAAACCTTTCAAGTTCCAAAAGGATACTTGGAAGGCTTTCTTGCATGGCAAACACGGGCTACTGAATGCGCCCACTGGCAGTGGTAAAACCTATGCGCTGTGGTTTCCGATCGTATTGAACTACATAAAAAGCAATCCCGAATACAAGACCGAACACAAAAAGGGCTTAAAGGCAGTCTGGATTACGCCCCTACGCGCCCTATCCCAAGAAATCCGACAATCCGCAGAACGGGTCACGGCAGACTTGGAAACGCAGATGACGGTAGGGGTGCGAACGGGTGATACGTCTACCAAGGAAAGGTCGCGAATGAAAAAACAGATGCCCGATCTGCTAATTACTACTCCCGAAAGCCTTCAATTACTGCTGGCTTCCAAGGGTTATAATACAATTTTTAAGGACTGCTCTGCCATCGTGGTCGACGAATGGCACGAGCTTCTGGGCACCAAGCGCGGCATTCAGATGGAACTGGCGTTGTCCCGATTAAAAACGGTTTCCAAAAACCTTCGTATTTGGGGTATTTCCGCTACCATCGGTAATCTGGAACAGGCCCGGGAAGTGCTTTTAGGGCCCGGAACACCTGCCTTTGAAAATTCCGTGATGATCAAGTCGAAACTCAGCAAAAAAATT
Source organism: Pricia sp. (assembly GCF_041745955.1). NCBI lineage: Bacteria > Pseudomonadati > Bacteroidota > Flavobacteriia > Flavobacteriales > Flavobacteriaceae > Pricia > Pricia sp. The sequence continues at coordinate 6,563 of NZ_JBGTHY010000203.1, read as the reverse complement.
TCGGTCCGGAGTATCATCCCCGAAAAAATGGAAACCTTTCCGTGGCGAGGGCATTTGGGACTGCACCTATTAGAATACGTTGTGCCCATTATCAACAACAGCAAAACCACTTTACTTTTTACGAACACCCGCAGCCAATGCGAGATCTGGTTCCAGAAAATTTTGGAAAAACATCCCGAATACGCCGGGGAAATCGCCATGCACCACGGCAGCATCAATAAAGAGACGCGGAATTGGGTGGAACAGGCCATCCGCAACGAAAGCCTAAAAGCAGTGGTCTGTACTTCCAGTCTGGATTTGGGAGTGGATTTTGCACCCGTCGAAACCGTTGTACAGATCGGTGGCCCGAAAGGGGTGGCCCGCTTTCTGCAACGTGCCGGCCGAAGTGGGCACCGTCCGGGCAAAGAGAGCGTCATCTATTTTCTTCCTACCCACGCCATCGAACTTATCGAGGCATCGGCATTGCAAAAGGCGGTAAAGCAGAACGCTGTGGAAGACCGTCTCCCCTACCTCAACAGTTTTGATGTTTTGCTCCAATATCTGACCACTCTGGCCGTATCCGACGGATTTTATCCCAAAGAAATCTTCCCCGAAATCAAACAGACTTTCTGCTATCAGGCCATCTCGGAAGACCAATGGCAATGGCTGCTCAATTTTATCGTTATGGGCAGCCAAAGTCTGCAGACTTATGACGAATACAAAAAAGTAGAAGTCGAGGGTGACGGCAAGTTCAAGGTCAACAATCGCGGCATCGCCATGCGCCACCGGTTTCAGATCGGTACCATTGTCGGCGATGCCAACTTGGCGGTCAAATATCAGAGCGGCGGCTATATCGGCTCGATCGAGGAGTTTTTCGTTTCCAAACTGAACCGTGGCGACGTGTTCACTTTCGCCGGTCGTAATCTGGAATTCATCCGCATTAAGGAAATGCAGGTATACGTCAAGAAATCATCCAAGAAAACCAACAAAGTGCCGAGTTGGATGGGCGGGCGACTATCCCTTTCCGCACAGATGTCTGAACTGCTGCGCGAGGAACTCTATACGGCCAGATTGGACAAAAGCCACCAATCCGTTGAAATACGGTCGCTATCCCATTTGTTCGAAAGACAACGTAAGGAAAGCATCGTACCCTCGCCGCAAGAACTGCTGATCGAAACGTTCAAGACCCGCGACGGCTACCACCATATGATATACCCTTTCGAGGGCCGCTTCGTGCACGAGGCCATGGGCAGTCTTCTGGGCTATCGCATCAGCCTTTTATCTCCGATTACCTTCTCTCTGGCTTTCAACGATTACGGTTTCGAATTATTATCGGACCAAGAAATCGATATGCAACAGGTCATTGATAACAATCTGTTCTCTACGGATTACATGCTCGACGACCTTCAAAAAAGTCTGAACTCCACCGAAATGGCACGCCGAAAGTTCCGTGATATTGCAGTCATCAGCGGTATGGTCTTTACCGGCTATCCCAATAAAGGCATTAAAATGAAACATCTGCAGAGCAACTCACAATTACTCTTCGATGTTTTTCGCGATTACGAACCCGACAACCTGCTCTTTCAACAGGCCTTTCGCGAAACCTTCGAACATCAGCTGGAAGAAGGCCGCCTACGATTGGCACTGGAACGGATCGCCACCCAAGAAATTGTTTGGAAAGCCTGTGAAAATCCGACGCCCTTCTCCTTTCCGTTGATTACCGACCGAATGAGCCGCGAAAAGCTATCCAGCGAAAAACTAGAGGATCGGATCAAAAGGATGGCGGCGATTTTGATGCGGAAGTAATCCTGAATACAAAAGATTTTAAAAGGAAAAATTAGTAACTTTACAAAAACCGATAATTATGAGTGTTTCCGAATTACAGAACGCTATCATTAAAAAACTCCTTACCATTGAAGACGTGGAAACACTTTCGTTTTTTAAGGAAATGCTTTTAAAACAGGCGGCCGATAAAGTGTATAAACTCTCTGATTTTGAAAAAAGGATTGTGTCGGAAAGCAAAGCCGATTATAATGCCGGCCGGCTTTTGGATCATGATGAAGTTTTCAAGAGAAATGAAAAATGGTTAGAACAATAAGATGGACTTCTAGAGCGGACAGAATCTTCACTGAAATTTTAGAATTTTATTATCGTAGTACTAAATCAAAGTCATACAGCAGAAAATTAAATCGGGAAATTGACGAGGTTCTCGAACTTATAAAAATCTATCCTTTTCTTGGAATGCCTTCCGATGTCGCCTATACAAGAGTTTTTGTTAGTGGCCATTTCAAAATTTTCTACGAAGTAAAACCTGATGAAATTGTAGTACAGCTAGTATGGGATACCCGACAAGATCCCGAAAAATTTCCCTTGACATGATAGGTTTTGAATCCCTGAAAATCCAAAACCAGACCTTCGACCTGCATCCATCCGGGGCACTGTTCTGGCAAGAAAAATCCATCCTTCTGATTAGTGATGTGCATTTGGGTAAGGTCTCTCATTTCAGAAAATTCGGGGCGGCGGTACCCCAAAACGCCATCCGACAAAATTTTGATTTATTGGATGCCGCCGTCAATTTGTTCCGGCCGAAAATCCTGATTTTTTTAGGGGATCTCTTCCATTCCTCCTTGAATACGGAATGGCACTTGTTCGAAAAATGGGCATCCACCGTTATTTCGGATATCATATTGGTAGCCGGTAACCATGATATCATTTCCCCCTTAAAATATGAAGTCTTGGGCATACGTGTAGTCTCGGAGGTACAATTGGAGGGATTCCTCCTTACCCATCATCCCGAAGTGCGGGAAGGCTTTTTTAACTTTTCTGGCCATATCCATCCGGCGGTACGGTTAAGCGGTCCGGGAAGACAAACCCTTCGCCTACCCTGTTTTTTTAAATCGGAGTATCAAATGATCCTTCCGGCCTTCGGAACCTTTACAGGCACTTATATTCTGGAGCCGACAAAAACCGACGAAGTCTTTGCGGTTGCCGGGGATTCCGTTTTTAAAGTGGAATTAAAAGAATCTAAACGAGGTTTTCGAAATAGTCCGTTTTAAATTGAATCAGGTTCGAACACCTTTGGATTGAATTTTACTTTTGAAATTAGAGAATCAACCGTAATTACCTTTTTCCAATCAACTCTTCACCTAAATAGACCCATGAAAAAGACATTGGCCATCCTAAATCTACTATCGGTAGTGTTCGTTATTGCCGTAAACTACGTATCCCAAGCCCTGCGCCTAAATGACACCACCATCGGCGAAATCAGTAAGAAATACAACAGCCTCTTTACGCCGGCGGATTATGCCTTTGCCATATGGGGCCTCATTTTTTTGGGATTGCTCGCCTACTCCATTTTTCAGATCCGACGCGCATTTTTCAGCGAAAAGAAAAGTCCGTTCATCGAGCAGACAGGCTATTGGTTCATATTGGCGAACGTATTGAACGCAGCATGGGTACTAGCTTTCGTCTATGATTATACGGGATTGTCGGTCTTAATCATGCTAGGCATCCTATTTTCCCTGATAAAGATCATTGTGAACACCAACATGGAACGCTGGGATGCGCCCATTGAGGTTATCGCTTTCGTCTGGTGGCCTATTTGCCTCTACAGCGGATGGATCGCCGTGGCCACCATCGCCAATGTGTCCACCTACCTGACCAAAATCGGTTGGGAAGGTTTCGGTCTAGGCGACCAAGAGTGGACAATTACAATGATTGCCGTCGCCACTTTGCTCAATATCATTATGATTTGGAAACGCAACATGCGCGAATTCGCCGCGGTAGGCATATGGTCATTGATCGCCATTTTTATCCGGCACCGAGACTCCATAGATTCCTTGGCAAACACTGCCATGGCCTGCAGTATCATTCTATTCGTCATCGCAGCTATCCACGGCTATCGGAACAGAGAGACGAATCCTGGCTTTAAGTGGAAGGAAAGACTGAAAAAATAAATACGGGCCATCACTCATAACTCCTAATTTTTCACTGCCAACCGCTACTGACAACCCAATTACACCATACTCTTAACATCATTCCCCCAAGATGGATACGTAAAGATAGTCCGCTTAACATCCGTCGCCGTCATTTTGTTGTTGATCGCCAAGGTGAACAGGTTAATGGTTTCGGCAGCTTCAGGGCCGATGATATGGGCGCCGACAATTTCTTCGGTACGCTCGTTCAACAGTATCTTGTAAGCATAAACAGGTGCGTTGATGCGCTTGGCATTGAACCAGTCCGGCACGGATCCTTGCTTTACGATGACGTTCTTATACCTATCTCTAGCCTCCTCTTCAGAATATCCAACCCGGGCCATGTTCGGCAAGGTAAATACCACGGAGGGGATAACCGGTGTATCCAATTTCTTTTTATTGCCGTTGACAATGTTCTCCCCGACCACATATCCCTGCCTTCCGGATAACGGGGTCAAGGGCACATCATGGTCACTCACATCGCCACAGGCATAAACATTGGGATTAGTCTTGCTTTGAAGATAGGGATCCGTATCTATGCCCTTTTCATCAAAAGCTACGTTACCTTTTTCCAGATCCAAATCGGAAATCGAAGGAATCCGCCCCGCCGTATTGAACAACATATGTGCTTTGAGGGATTCTGCCTTGCCCCCTTTTTTATAGGAAAGCTTATATTTCTTCTTGGTCTTTTTGAGGGATGTGACATCCGCCTTAAAAATGAATTCAATGCCCATTTTTTTGGAATATTCGGTGAGTTCCTTGACCAGATCCGCATCGAAAGGCCCTAAAGGTCGGTCGGCGAAGTCGATAATGGTAACTTTTGAGCCACTACGTGCCGCCATGTGGGCGAACTCCATCCCTATGTAGCCAGCACCTACAAAAAGGATGCTTTTCGGAAGCTTTTTTAGGTTTAGAAAATCGTCGCTCACCTTTAAGAATTTTGCGCCGTCGAAAAGCAGTGGCCGTGGCTCATAACCGGTTGCAATAACGATTTTATCGGCCTGCACCGTCTTTCCCTCTATGGACAAGGTGTTTTCATCTAAAAATTTAGGGGATTGATGGTATAGTTTCATCCCCAATTTTTCCAGAGTCTCTTCGGTGGACTTGGGAACGGCACCGGTAAATTTCCTTTTGAACTTTTGCAGCTTTTTCCATTTTATCTTTGGCATCGATTCCAACCCCTTCCCTTGAAGCTGTTGCGCCTTTTGCCAGGCCTCGGTTGCCCCAAGCAGTACTTTCTTTGGGTCACAGCCACGATTCGCACAGACACCGCCATATTCGCGCCTATCCGCAATGGCCACTTTTAGTCCGGCCGTAACACAGGCTTTGGCCACGGTCTGCCCGGAGATGCCACTACCTATTACAAACACGTCGAATTTTTTGCCTTCATTATTTTTATCTTCCATAATTGCCGCCTTGAGTGGTTTAAAGTAGGTACAATATGCGACTTTTTTAGTGAACGGGGTAATCCATATTGCTTAAAAAAGGATGCAATGCATTGAACTTGTCTTAGTATCTTTGCACTTTCTAAAAAAGTAAGTTGACCCATTCCTCGATCACCCATTTGTTCGCACAGTCTCCGCAAGGCCGGAAACTGCGGGAGGCTATTGCCAACAATGTCACTTCGAGCGCAGTCGAGGTGTTCGGCACAGGGGCAGTCGAGAAGCCTTCCCAAACAAAAACGATTTACATAAAAGGCCTAACCGGTTCTTCTTTGTCATTCGTTTTGTCAGATGCTTTCAAGCATTCGGATGCGCCATTTCTTCTAATTTTCAACGACAAGGAAGAAGCTGCCTATTATCTCAACGATTTAGAGCAGCTCATAGGCGAAAAGGATGTGCTTTTCTATCCCGGAAGCTATCGCAGGCCCTATCAGATTGAGGAGACCGATAACGCCAATGTACTGCTACGTGCTGAGGTGCTGAACCGCATCAATTCCCGTAAAAAACCGGCAGTAATCGTTACCTATCCCGATGCGCTTTTTGAAAAGGTCGTCACCCGAAGGGAACTGGACAAGAATACCCTGAAAATCAAATTGGACGATTCGCTTTCCTTGGATTTCCTGAACGAAGTACTTTTTGAATACCACTTCAAACGGGTCGACTTCGTGACGGAACCTGGCGAGTTTTCCGTTCGTGGGGGTATTGTCGACGTATTTTCCTTTTCCCATGACGAACCCTATCGTGTCGAGTTTTTCGGTGATGAAGTGGAGAGCATCCGTACCTTTGACGTCGAGACTCAGCTTTCTACGGAAAAGGTCAAGAAAATCTCCATCATCCCTAATGTTGCCGATAAACTCATTCAAGAAAAACGGGAAGGTTTTTTACAGTACGTATCCCCTGAAACTGTAGTATTCGCCAAGAATATCGATTATATTTTTGACCGTTTGGATGATTTCTACGGAAAGGCCATCGCCGCTTTCAAGAAATTATCCGAGGACATCAAACACGCCGAGCCAGAGGAACTTTTTATGAACTCCGAAGGTTTTAGGAAGCAATTGGAAGGGTTTGGGATGGTTACTTTGGGAGGCGCAAGGTCCCAAAACATCTCGACCGAGCCTGTACCGAGCGCATCCGAAGTGCCAAGAGCAACCAACGATGTCACATCGAG
>NZ_JBGTHY010000202.1:0-18980 GCF_041745955.1 Pricia sp. | reverse complement strand
AAAAGCTCGTCTTCATCATAAATTGAAGTAGAAACTATGGGATTTCCAAGACTTTCGACAAGCGCTTTGGCTATATTATTGTCAGGCACGCGAATACCGACCGTTTTTTTCTTTTTAAAATCCTTGGGCAAATTATTATTTACCGGAAGGATGAATGTATAGGGACCGGGCAGAGCCCGCTTTAAAATCTTAAAAGTTGCGGTATCGATTTGACGAACATAATCGGAGAGGTTGCTCAAATCGGCACAGATAAACGACCAGTTCGCCTTGGCCAGCTTTACCCCCTTAATACGGGCAATTTTTTCCAAGGCCCTTGAGTTGGTGATGTCGCAGCCCAGTCCGTATACGGTATCCGTGGGATAAATGACCAAACCGCCCTTCCGCAATATTCGAGTTATTAGCTTTAATTGTTCTGCATCGGGATTTTCTTCGTATAACTTTATGAATTCTGCCATAAGGTATTGCCACTATAAACGTTATAATAGAGTATGCTCTATCAAGTCATTAAAATAAAAAAAATATGAAGGCGGTTACCTATATTCTTGTTTTATTTCTTGCTATTGGATGTCTATCCGGTTGTACTTCGGATGATGGCCCGAAAGGCTTGCCCCAAGAACCCGGAGAACCCTTAGCGGCCAAAAACTTGTTGGAACTATCCTATGGCGCCGATCCGGAGCAAGTGTATGATATCTATCTTCCAAAAAACGGGACGTTGGAAACCAAGGTAATAATCTTGGTACATGGCGGCGGTTGGAATTCGGGCGATAAATACGACATGGTAGGTTTTAAAGATTACCTACGTGAGCAACTACCCAATCTGGCAATCGTAAACATGAACTATAGACTGGCGGATGGGAACAACCCACCTTTCCCAATGCAAATCAACGATATTTCTTCGGTCGTCAACGATTTGAAGAACAAACAAGATGAATATCAAATTAGCACGGAACTTGGTTTTTTGGGTGCGAGTGCAGGAGGCCATCTCTCCTTGCTTTGGAGCTATGCCCATGATCAAAGCGAGCATGTAAATATGGTATGTAGCGTGGTCGGGCCCACGAATTTAGCGGATGAGGCCTATCTAACCGCTACCGATAAAGACCTTAAGGATCTTATTCTTCAATTCGGGACCGATATTGAAACATTAAAATCGGTTAGCCCGTTCTATCGGGTCGAATCTACATCGCCCCCAACAATACTATTTTACGGGGCACGAGACCCTCTGATTCCCAATTCGCAAGGTATTGCTTTAAACGATAAATTAGAAGAATTGAACGTGAAGCACGAGTTCACACTGTATGCCAACGGTGGTCACGGCTGGATCGGCTTAGACCTTTTGGATACTTCAGTAAAGTTGAAGGCTTTTATCGAGAAGCATCTTTGAAAGTTGCTGTATCGGTTTTTAATAGCCACCAAATGTAACAACGATACCATTTGAACCACTAAAATTGGTAGCCAAATGAAAGTGAAATATGTTATGGCGATATTCGGTCGGTCAAAAGAGAACTGCTGAAAAGACGCGGGAGAGGATTATATCGCATTGACCACAATATTCAAAATAAGCCATAGCACCAAAATCAATAATGACTTTACCCTATCGTGTTTTACGGCTTTTAATAATGAATATAGGGTCAGGATGAAGGTTTAGGAGATGTAGGTTGAAAGGTTCAATACCCTTTAGAAAATCGAACGGCCTCTTGAATGTATTTTATGAGGATTTTGTCATCTGGCAAATCGGAAATCTTAGTAATCTGTTTGATGCCCTTCATATTGAATTTCTCTCCAATGTTTACCAATAAATTAGGATTGTCACGGAATTGCTTGCCATGCGAGAACATAAAATTCACATGCTTTTTAAAAGCCATTATAGAACATATAATTTTTCCATCAAGTTCAAAGCTAGGGGAGTTCCATTTTATATTTTCCGTGATTTCAGGAGAAGCTTTATGAATCAGGACCCTTAAATGCGAAATAATCGGTATGGTCACTTCAGAAGCCTCATCGATATACCCGTCAATGGTCTTCATTGAGTATTGGGATTAAAGTTCACCATCCAATTGATATCGAACTTGTCGGTGCACATACCAAAATAATCGCCCCAAAAAGTGTTTTCCAAGGTCATGGTGATTTTTCCACCTTCCGACAGACCCTTGAACAAACGATCCGCTTCTTCTTTGCTGGTGGCCCCGATCGAAATGGAAACATTGGTGCCCACGATGTTCTTCGAGGCCCATTCCCCTCCGGTATCGCTGCCCATCAACACGGTCTCTTTGCTAATCGGTAATGAAATATGCATGATGTTCTTGTTATCATCTTCTGACCGGGCGTGGTTTACGTCTTCCGGCATTTGATCAAATCGGCCCAAAAAGGCGAATTCCCCACCAAAAACCGTTCTATAAAAATTAAAGGCTTCTTCGCAATTGCCGGAGAAGGTTACATAGGGATTGATTGTTGCCATGTTTTTTGTTTTACGGTTGCTATTTTTTATTTTAAATTCTAACTTTTTTTGAACATGCTTCGCTTGAAGTAAAGAAAATTATCGTTTGATTTCTCGTCCTATCCATTTTTTAAAAACTCCCTTAATCGCTTACGAATTAAAGAAATCCAACTCTCGGAACAATTTTCTCTGGAAAAGTCCGGATTGTCTTGTGGAAAACTTTCTGTGCCTTCGTGGGTAAGTTTAAGATGTGTTCGGTCATCCTCAGTCGTAAGTTGCCATATTCCCTTGGAATTACCGGGATATCCCCCGTACCGCCAACTATACGAAAGTTTCTTCTCTTCTTCTACTTCCGTTACTTTCCAAATGTGACGGTAATTTTTGCCGTTGGATATAACATCGAACTGGGTCTCAAAACCAATTTCGGATTCGAACGAATCTATATTTTCAAAAAACCATTCCCGCATTTGGCGGCTTTCGGTAATAGCTTTCCAAACCTTACCTATTGAAGCGGGGTATGTTTGTTCCACAACAATTGGTTTTTTCTTTGTTTGTAGGCTCATAATCAATCGGTTTTCTCAGTTTTAATGCTTGGGGTTATTGTTGCTTCGGATTCTACAATTTGAATCAAATTCCCACATTGATCGTTGAATATCGTGATTTTAGCCGATTCGATATCCGTCGGATTCTTAGTAAATTCGACCCCGACATCTTTTAATCGCTTGTACTCTTTTTCTATATTGTAGACATTGAACTGTGTATATGGTATTCCGGCATCCAATAATGCTTTCTGATAGACCTTGGCGGATTCAAAACTTTTTGGGCTCTTTTCATGTCGTCTACATAAATTTCGAATCAACCTACAGGATTTTTTGCTTCCATAATTTTCTCGTTTTTAAATTATAGACCCAAATTAGGGGTTCAAAATCAAAATGGACTTGCCATAGGGCAAGAAATATAGGAAATGACAACTTCGACGTAGTTTTTGAAGCTTTTTAGAACTTCTGCGTACGAACCTACTCAATTAGCGGACAACTTTGTCAAAGTTCGCACAGCTCTGGCAACCTCCTTAAAGTTTGGCAGTTTCCTTTCGAATCCGGCTCAGCGAAGAATCGGTGATGCCCAAATACGAAGCAATTTGCTTTAAATGCGCATATTGAATCACCTCCAGTTTCTCTTTCAACAATTGGAGATAGCGTTGGGTCGCCGAATCGGTAATCATCGAAACCGAACGTTGTTTACATTCGAACAAGCTTTGGGCCATCCAAGCACGGCCCCATTCATTAAAAATTGGGATGGCATGATACAGTTCTTGAAAAACTTCAAAATCCATATTCCAACAAACACAATCGGTCAATGCCTTTACGTTTTCTTGGGTCGGCATCCGTTGAAACAGCGAAGAGACTTCGATAACTATTTCGTTTTCCGAGAAGAAATTTGTGGTAATATCATTGCCGTTGAAGTCATGGACGAAAGCGCGTATCAAGCCTTTCTCCAAAATTAGGTATTCATTAGCTATTTGGCCTTCTTTGAGTAAAAAATCGCCTTTTTTATACATCGTTTTTTTATGGGCATCACAGATATTGTTCAAATCTGAAAGGCTCAGTTCGGGATGGCCGTAAATGTTTTTTAAAAGGGTTCTGTTCATTGGTATAGTTGTAATTAAAATTGCCAAGTTTTACTTATTTGAAGATATGGAAAAATACTTGTAACGTGCATTTTCGTTGATAAAATAATCCTAATCAAGAAATCACCTCCAACTTCGCGAACCGCAGCAACAATTTTTTAATATCGCCCTTCTCGAACTGTATTTCCGCTTTTTTGTCGTTGCCTACACCATCCATTTTTAACACCTTGCCCCTACCGAAACGGGTGTGGTTTACCGTGGATCCTTCTTGGAGACTGGAGTGCACGGCATTGTTGTTTCCAACAGGATTGGCCAGCTCCGGTTTTAGCTTTCGTAGTTTTCTCAGTTGGGTCTCGTTGGGTGTACCGGCTTTGGGCGGGGTGCCCCTTGTCGGTTTGATCTGGCGTAGCCGGCTTTTATCCACATCGCCAAAAATATCGGCATCGATCATGGGTTTGTAGCGGTAGCCGGCGTTGTCTATAGGTGTCAGATTTTCGACATATTGCTCGTCGATTTCCTCTAGAAAGCGGCTCGGTTCGGCATCGATCAATTTGCCCCAACGATAGCGGTTTTGGGTATAGGTAAGATAGGCCTGTTTTTCGGCGCGGGTCAGGGCGACGTAGAACAAACGCCGCTCCTCTTCCAACTCGCTGCGGGTGTTCATGCTCATGGCGGATGGAAACAAATCTTCTTCCATGCCTACGACATATACATATGGGAACTCTAATCCTTTTGCCAAGTGGATGGTCATCAGCGCGACCCGGTCTTCATCGCCGGTATCTTTGTCCAAATCCGTGGCCAGTGCGACATCCTCCAAAAATTCGGAAATATTTCCGGTAGCGTCGGCCAGCTCTTTTTGTCCCTCCACAAAATCTTTGATACCGTTGAGGAGCTCCTCGATATTTTCCATTTTACCGATACCTTCGGGCGTACCGTCCTTTTTGAATTCCAAAAGTATTCCGGTTTTCTTGGCCACATGTTCGGCAAGGGTAAAGGCATCGGCACCCTCGTTCATGATCTGAAAGCTTTTGATCATGGTTATAAAATCCTCGAGCTTTCTTTTAGTACCGGAATTGATTTTGAGATTGATCTTATCCAAATTCTCGATGACCTCAAAAATGGAACGTTTGTAATGATTGGCGGCGACGGTCAACCTATCAAGCGTGGTCTGGCCAATGCCCCTTGAGGGAAAATTGATGATTCGTTTTAGGGCTTCCTCGTCTTTGGGGTTGATTACCAATCGCAGGTATGAGAGTACATCCTTGATTTCCTTTCTTTGATAAAAGGATAATCCCCCGTAAATACGATAGGGAATATCCCTCTTTCGCAGACCATCCTCGATGGAACGGGATTGTGAATTGGTACGATAGAGGACGGCAAACTGGCCATTGGCCAATTGCTCGTTCATTTTATGGTCCCAAATAGATCCCGCAACATACCGCCCTTCTTCAGCGTCGGTGGTACTACGGTGTATCTTTATCGCTCCCCCTTCGTCATTGGCCGTCCACACCACTTTTTCTAACTGGTTCTTGTTTTTGGCAATAATGGAATTGGCGGCGTTGACAATGTTCTTGGTGGATCGATAGTTCTGTTCCAACCGGTACATACCGACATTTTCGTAATCACGTTGAAAATTCAGGATGTTGCTGATGTTCGCGCCCCGGAAAGAATAGATACTCTGCGCATCATCGCCCACCACGCAGATGTTCTGAAAGCGATCGGCCAATGCCTTTACTATGAGGTACTGGGAATGGTTGGTATCTTGATACTCATCGACCAGAATATAGCGAAAACGGTCTTGATACTTGGCCAACACCTCGGGAAAACGGGTCAGCAGTTCATTGGTCCGTAGCAGCAGATCGTCAAAATCCATCGCCCCGGCCTTAAAGCAACGGTCCACATAATTTTGGTAGATATCGCCCATCCGCGGGCGTTTGGCCATGGCATCGGCTTCGACCAGCTCTGGATTCTGTAAGTAGGCCTTGACCGTAATCAAACTATTTTTATAGGAGGATATCCGGTTCTGCACCTGTTTGTACTTGTAGATATCCTTGTCCAGTCCCATTTCCTTTATTATCGCGGAAATCAACCGCTGGGAATCGTGGGTGTCATATATGGTGAAATTGCTGGGGAACCCCAGTTTACTGCCATCATAGCGCAGCAATTTGGCAAAAACGGAGTGGAAAGTTCCCATCCAAAGGTTTTTAGCCTCGGAACTGCCGACAATATCCGCGATACGCTTTTTCATTTCCCGCGCCGCCTTATTGGTAAATGTCAGCGCCAAAATGTTAAAGGCATCCACCCCCTGCGCCATCAGATGGGCAATTCGGTAGGTCAGTACCCGAGTCTTACCCGATCCTGCTCCCGCAATGACCATCAAAGGCCCGTCTTTATGGAGTACGGGCGCTTTTTGAGCGTCGTTCAGTTCGTCTATGAAATTCTTCAAATCTTCCTTTTTTTCCAGTCCGTGAATTTAGCTATAAATCCCTTGAACCTAAAATCTTGCGCTTTCAAATTTTTAAACATTAAAATTGCCCTATATTTAGCAAAAATCTAAAAACCATGAAAAGATTCTTACTAATCGGATTGATACTGCCTGGATTTCTAGCATCCGCCCAGGGCCCGAACCTGACCAAGGATTATAATGCCGTAGCGGAGAAGGTCATCGAATGGCGCAGGGATATCCATGAAAATCCCGAGCTTTCGAACCGGGAGTTCAAGACGGCGGAAAAAATTGCGGCGCATTTGAAATCCTTGGGCATCGAAGTGCAAACGGGCGTGGCTCATACGGGTGTCATAGGGATTTTAAAAGGAAAAAAATCAGGAAAAACGATTGCCTTACGTGCCGATATAGACGCTTTACCGGTACTTGAACGCAACGACCTGCCGTTTAAATCTACCGTTAAGGCGGATTACAATGGGGAAGAAGTACCCGTAATGCATGCCTGCGGACACGATACCCACGTCGCTATTTTGATGGGTGTGGCCGAGGTGCTTTCGAAAAATAAGGATAAAATCAATGGAACGGTGAAATTTATATTCCAACCTGCGGAGGAAGGACCACCACCGGGGGAAGAAGGCGGTGCGCTCTTGATGGTCAAGGAAGGCGTGCTTAAAAATCCCGATGTGGATGCTATATTCGGACTCCATATCAACTCCCAGACACCCGTTGGCGTAATCCGCTATAAATCCGGGGGCACCATGGCGGCGGCGCAGAGCTTTACCATAAAGGTTATGGGCAAACAGAGCCACGGTTCGCAACCTTGGTCCGGCGTGGACCCCATCTTAATCAGCGCCAAAATTATCGACGGCCTCCAGACCATAATCAGTCGAGAGACCAAATTGACACAAGAGGCGGCGGTCATTACCGTAGGCAAGATTACCAGCGGGGTGCGCTTTAATATCATTCCCGAAAGTGCGGAAATGATTGGCACCATCAGAACCCTCGACCAAGGAATGAAGGCCCATATCAACCGTAGGATGCAGGAAATGGTACCTGCAATCGCCAAAGCATATAACGGCGATGCTACCATTGAAATACGGGATGCTACCGAAATTACATATAACGAACCGGCCTTGGTAGAACAGATGCTACCGACCATGAAACGCGTGGCCGGCGAGGCCAACGTTCAAACTCAGAATGCGGTCACGGGTGCCGAAGATTTCTCGTACTATCAGAAAGAGGTGCCCGGATTTTTCTTCTTTTTAGGGGGTATGGAAGCTGGAACGACCGAGTCTTTCCCGCATCACACCCCTGATTTCCGGATCGATGACAGCGGACTGCAATTGGGCGTAAAGACACTCACTGAAATGAGTCTGGATTACCTTAATAAATAAGACGTTATCGCCCCATCCATCCCCCGTCGACCAACATGGTGGTGCCGTTCATGTAGTTGGAAGCCTCGGAACATAGAAAAACGATAGGCCCCTTAAAGTCCTCTGGCTGGCCCCATCTTCCGGCGGGGATTCGGGCCAAAATGGACTCCGACCTTTCTTCGTCGTTGCGAAGGGCCTCGGTGTTGTCCGTACTGATGTATCCGGGTGCGATGGCATTTACATTAACCCCTTTACCAGCCCATTCGTTGGAAAAGGCCATGGTCATCTGGCCGATAGCCCCTTTACTGGCTGCGTATCCAGGCACTGTGATTCCCCCTTGGAAAGTTAGCAACGAGGCCGTAAAAACAATTTTTCCCGAACCACGTTTCACCATTTCCTTCCCGATTTCACGGGTCAATACGAATTGTGCGGTCTGGTTGACCTCGATGACCTTATCCCAATATTCATCTGAATGCTCTACGGCAGGGGCGCGTAAAATAGTTCCAGCGTTATTAATTAGGATATCTATTTTAGGAAAATCATCTTTGACCGCCTCTATAAACTCATAAAGGGATTCCCGCTTACCGAAATCACAGGCATAGGCTTTGAATTTCCGGCCGATGCCCTCCACTTCCTGTTCGACCATACTGCCATGCTTTTCCAAAGTGGCACTTACCCCGATGATATCGGCACCCGCTTCCGCCAAGGCCAATGCCATCGCTTTGCCGATTCCCCGTTTGCAACCGGTCACCAATGCTGTTTTTCCTTTTAGGTTAAAACTGTTCAATACACTCATCTAAATTCTATTTATTTGTCATTACAGTCCTTCTTCATGAAAATGCGGGACCTGTTCGTCCGTCGATCGGTATCGGATACAGGTTGATGCCGGTTTGTTACGTCCAAATATTTCATTCATGATTGCGAATTTGAAGGAAAGGGTCAAAAATAAGCATTCAAAATTGTATTTTTAACCCACTAATAAAATATATTAGAGTTTGTAGGTCGGTTACGTTTCCCTTTGAAATCCAACAACCAAAAGAAGATGTCAAAAAAATTTATACAATTACATCCCGAAGACAATATATTGGCCGCATTGGCAGATTTGCCGGAAGGTACCCCCATAAATCACAATGACAATGATTTTAGACTGGTCGGCGATACTAAGGCCAAACATAAATTTGCGGTCAATCACCTGGCCTTGGGCGAGGAAATCTTTATGTACGGCGCTCTTGTAGGCAAGGCCGTAAAGCCGATAGCGCAGGGAGAAGCGATTACCACCGAGAATGTGGTGCACGCCTCTTCGGAATATGTCACGGGAAAGCAAAAATCATCTTGGAATGCTCCCGATGTCTCCAACTGGGAAAATACCACCTTTAACGGATACCATAGGGCCGATGGCAAAGTCGGTACTGCGAACCATTGGCTTGTTATCCCCTTGGTATTCTGTGAAAACAGGAACGTAGATGTGATTAAATCCGCATTGTTAAAATCTTTGGGATACCATACGGAAACCGATTTTGTCGTGGATACGGAAACCCTTGTGCGTCAATATGAAAAGGGCGCTTCGCAAGAGGAACTGCTATCCTCGGAAATCATCCGTACCTCGGAGGAAATTAAACGGAACCGAACCTTCCCCAATGTAGATGGCATTAAATTCCTAAATCATGATGGAGGATGTGGGGGAATCCGTCAAGATTCCGAAATGCTCTGCAACTTGTTGGCGGGCTATATCACCCATCCCAACACCGCGGGAGCCACCATTTTAAGCCTCGGATGTCAAAATGCGCAGTATCAAATACTGGAAAAAGCCATCAAAAAAAGGGATCCGAATTTTTCAAAACCCCTGCACGTACTCGAACAGCAGCAGAGTAAAAGCGAACGCCATTTTATTGAAGATGCCGTCAAAAGGACCTTTTTAGGATTGATCGAAGCCAATAAGAACGAGCGAAAGCCCGCCCCCCTATCCCATTTGGTATTGGGATTGGAATGTGGCGGTTCGGATGGATTCTCCGGAATTTCCGCGAATCCCGCCCTAGGCTATGCCTCAGATCTGTTGGTGGCACTGGACGCGACTACCGTACTGTCGGAATTCCCCGAACTCAACGGCGTGGAACAGGAACTCATCAACCGATGCGCTACCGAAGAAAATGCGGAAAAATTTGCCCAATTAATGCGCGCCTATTCCGAAAGGGCGGTCGCCGTAGGTTCCGGTTTTGAGAACAACCCCTCGCCCGGCAACATTAAGGACGGACTGATTACAGATGCCATGAAGTCCGCCGGGGCAGCCAAAAAGGGCGGTACCAGCCTCGTGACCGATGTGTTGGATTATGCCGAACCGGTATCCAAAAAAGGGCTGAACCTATTGTGTACGCCCGGTAACGATGTCGAAAGTACAACAGGCCTAGCGGGATCGGGCTGTACCATCATCTGTTTCACTACCGGTCTGGGTACCCCGACAGGAAACCCTATTGCACAGGTCATCAAAATATCGAGTAACAACACCTTGAGCGAACGTATGAAAGACCTTATTGATTTTAATTCAGGCACTATCATCACCGGTGAGGACACAATCGAAAGCAAGGGCGAGGAATTGTTGGAATATATCATCAAAGTCGCCAGTGGCGAGGTAACTCCCGCTGCGGTACGATTGGGACAGGAAGATTTTATTCCTTGGAAGCGGGGGATTTCCCTATAAAAGTTCAAGCCTGCCTGCCGGCGAGGCAAGTTCAAACACAAGTGTCAAGTTCAAGACAGTGTTCCATTGGCGGAAATTCAAAAACATAGCAACACATGCGTCCCCTAAATAGAAAAACAATAACCGACATAAAAGATCTCCCCATAAAAATTATGCAATTCGGCGGTGGCAATTTTCTGCGCGCCTTTGTGGATTGGATGGTAGACGTATTGAATAGGGAAACCGGTTTTAATGGTGGAATAGCGGTCATAAAACCTACTGAAGGGGGCGATTATTCGGAATTAAAGGCTCAAGACGGACTTTTTACGGTACTTCTTGACGGTATAAAGGATGGCAAACCGGTCGCGGAGAAATCGCTGATAACCTCGGTCCAAAAGGTCGTGAATTGCTATACCGATTGGGAAACCTATTTGGATTTGGCAAAAAACCCCGATGTACGATTTGTAGTGTCCAACACGACAGAAGCGGGGATAAAATTCAATAAGGAAGATAAGTTCGAAGATGCCCCCCCTACCGAATTTCCTGCTAAACTGACCGTTTGGCTGTACCATCGCTTCCGGCATTTTGAAGGGGATATGTCGAAAGGTTGTATTTTACTTCCTTGCGAATTGATAGAAAATAACGGGGAAGCCTTAAAAAAATGTGTGATGGCCTATGCCGATAGCTGGCAATTGGGTGATGGATTCACAGAATGGATCGAGTCCGCCAACCCTTTTTGCAACACGTTGGTCGACCGTATCGTATCGGGTTATCCAAAGGATAGGGCCGATAAAATTCAAGAGGAACTGGGTTATGAAGATAAACTTTTAGTGGCCGGGGAATACTATCACAGCTGGGTAATTCAAGGTCCGGATACCGTGCAAAAAGAACTCCCTTTTTCCGAAACGGACTTGAACGTTGAGTTTGTAGATGACCTTGTCCCCTATCGTGAGATGAAAGTCCGGATTTTGAACGGGGCGCATACCTCCATGGTCCCGGTGGCCTATTTGGCCGGCATCCGGTTTGTGAAAGAGGCGATGGAAGATGAAGTGGTCAGCGGCTTTATAGCATCCCTTTTATGGGAAGAGGCGGCAAAGACCTTGGACTTTCCCCAAGAAGTCAAACGGAAATTCGTGGCCGATGTTCTGGACCGTTTTCGAAATCCGCTTTTAAAGCATCAATTGATCAGTATATCCTTGAACAGCACCTCCAAATTCACGGCCCGTCTATTACCGACCTTGAAAGATTATTACGCCAACGAGGGGAAATTACCCACACGGATCGTTTTCGGCCTATCCGCATTGATCCGATTTTATAAGGGGGAAATCGATGGGGAATACATCCCGTTAAAGGACGACCAAAAAGTTTTGGATTTTTTTGCAACCCAATGGAATAAATATAGTTCCACTAAATTGTCTTTGTTAGAATTATCCCGATTCATATTAAGTAGCACCTCAATTTGGAAAGAGGATTTGACAAAACTTGACGGACTGGTCGAAAGTGTTTCGAGAAACCTAGAAGCCATTGACAACAATGATATCCATGATGCTTTGGCGAGTTTATAGACATAAGAATTGCTGAAAGTCGGATGCTCGGTGTTTTTTGTAAGATAATCCCCTCTTGAATTTGAACATCGTGCATCGAGCACCGACCATCAAACCATTTTTAATGGCACAAAAGGAGTTTAACCTCTAATTAAAAATCAAAAACTACAACCATGACCATAGATTCCCACCAACATTTTTGGAAGTATAATCCTGAATCACACGCTTGGATCGATGATGCCATGACCACTATTCGGCGTGATTTCTTGCCCTCCGAACTAAAATCGGTCTGTATCGAAAATGGTATTGACGGCTGTGTTGCCGTACAAGCGGACCAAACACTTGCTGAAACCGATTTTCTATTGGATCTGGCACAGCGGCACGATTTCATCAAAGGCGTGGTCGGATGGGCCGATCTGCGGGACAAAAACGTGGACGAAATATTGGAAAGCTATGCGTCCCATAAAAAATTGAAAGGTTGGCGGCATGTGGTACAGGAGGAACCGGATACCAATTTTTTGCTGAGGCCCGATTTTTTAAGGGGGATATCCTATCTGGAAAAATACGGGTTCACCTATGATATTTTGGTGTTTCCCCACCAATTGGGTGCCGTTTTGGAATTTGTAAAGCGCTTTCCACACCAAAAGTTCGTCATCGACCATGTTGCCAAACCGTATATCAAAGATAGTTTTTACGAGGGATGGGCCGTTTTGATGAAAGCCATTGCCCAACACGAAAACGTGTATTGCAAAGTATCAGGCATGATTACGGAAGCGGATTACAATTCATGGACACCGGAACAATTACACCCCTACCTACACCACATTTTGGAGATTTTTGGCAGTGAAAGGCTCATGTTCGGCTCCGACTGGCCGGTATGTCTAGTGGCTGGGAATTACGGACAGGTCAAGGCGGTGATAATGGATTTTATTTCAGGTCTGGGCGAAAACGACCAAAATAGGATTATGGGCGGTAACGCAGTGGCATTTTATCGCCTGTGAATAGAATCCCAGTGTCAAATTGGGAAGCCGCTGAGCAAGGTTCTACTACCTGTAAAATTGGCGAAATCCTAACTGCCTACAACATTGACCAATGTCCCAATCCGGTCAATCGTAATCCGCACTTCATCGCCAACTTTCAAAGTAAAATCATCAGGAGGTATGATACCGGTACCCGTCATCAAAAAGCAACCCTTGGGAAATTTACATTCCCTAAATAAAAATGCTACCAACTCGTTGTGTTTCCGTTTCATTTGGCTGATGGCAATACTATCTGAAAAAACTTCTTTGCCGTCCCGCAGAATTTCCAACTGTATTTTAGTGTCCGGGGAAATAGGCTCTTCCGGAACATAAATACAAGGTCCCAACCCTGCACAACCTTCATAGGTCTTTGCCTGGGGAAGATATAGGGGGTTTTCACCCTCTATGCTTCGGGAGCTCATATCGTTGCCGATGGTATAGCCTTCAATACTGCCTTCCGAACTGATAAAAAGCGTGAGTTCGGGCTCCGGCACGTCCCAACCAGAATCTTTTCGGATTCGTACCGTTCCGCCATGGCCTACGGTACGCTGCGCAGTAGCCTTAAAAAAGAGTTCAGGGCGGTCTGCATCGTAGACACGATCGTAAAAACTGCCGCCGCCCGCTTTTTTAGATTCTTCCATGCGCGCCTCCCTACTGCGCATATAGGTAACCCCGGATGCCCAGATTTCTTGCGTACCCATTGGGGCCTGTAGCACATTCGGTAGACTTTTATTGGAGCCGGACTGCATAGTCCGAACTTCTTTTAGAAGGGCTTCATACAAATTTTTTCGGTTAAGAAAAGCATCCCAATCCTCTACTTTTTTATGGTAAAACGTCTCGTTATGTTTGATGATGGCCCCTTCAGGAGTCTTATAAATTTGCATGGGAATATACTTTTTAAGGATTAATCAGGATAAAAATAGCGGTTTTTTTGAGACAAGATAAAATCCGAATGCGTTGAGGCTTATTTTTAACAGGATATTGTTTTATCTTGCCTTTTCTTAAAAACAACTTATGTTCGAAATTAATAACAAAATTGCGATTATAACCGGTGCTAGTGGAGCCTTGGCAGGAAGCGTTGCCAAAAGTCTGGCCAGTGCTGGCGTAAAACTGGCATTATTGAGCCGTAAGGAATCTTCGCTTCAATTCTTAATGGATGAGATAACCAAGTCCGGTGGAAGAGCCAAAGCCTATGAGGCGGATATTTTGGATGAGGTATCGCTGCAGAAGGCAAAATTGCAGATTATGAACGATTTCGGAAGGATTGATATCCTTCTGAACATTGCGGGCGGAAATCTGCCCGGTGCCACCATTGCTCCCGATAAAACGATTTTCAATCTCTCCATGGACGATTTTAAAAAAGTGACCGACCTAAACCTGAACGGCACTGTTTTGCCTTCATTGGTTTTCGGGAAAACCATGGCCGATCAAAAAGCGGGGGTGATTATCAATTACTCCTCCATGGCGGTAGAACGCGTCATAACCAGGGTAGCAGGATATTCGGCCTCTAAAGCGGCCATGGAAAATTTCACCCGTTGGATGGCCGTTGAAATGGCCACAAAATTCGGGGAAGGCGTTCGCGTAAATGCCATCGCCCCGGGATTTTTTATCGGGAAACAAAATAAGGCCCTTCTTACCAATGAGAACGGCTCGTACACCCAACGCGGACAGGACATCATTAGAAACACGCCCATGGGTCGCTTCGGGGATGCCGAGGAACTCAACGGTGCCATCCACTTTTTATGCAGCGATGCCGCCAAGTTCATAACGGGAATCGTGCTTCCTGTAGATGGGGGCTTCAGCGCATTCAGCGGGGTTTGAGTAAGTAACCAGTGGCAGTTTCAATAGATGGTGAAAATTTAATTAATTAGAAATGGAACAAACATGGCGATGGTACGGGCCGAGCGATCCCGTCAGCCTTCAGGATATTAAACAAGCCGGCGCGACCGGTATTGTAAATGCTTTACACCATATTCCCAACGGGGAGGTCTGGCAGGTCTCGGAAATCAAAAAACGTAAAAAAACCATCGAGGATAGCGGACTCGTTTGGTCGGTAGTAGAATCGTTACCCATCCACGAGGGCATCAAGACCCAAAAAGGGGATTATAAGCAGCATATCGAAAATTACAAGCAAAGCCTGAAAAATTTGGCGGAATGCGATGTGAGGGTGGTATGCTACAATTTTATGCCTGTTTTAGATTGGACGCGTACAAGTTTGGACTACGAGGTCGAAGACGGTTCAAAAGCCTTGAGGTTCGAATTCAATGCACTGGCCGCATTTGATCTTTTTATACTCAAGCGGCCCAATGCCAAGGCGACCTACAGTAAAGACCAAATTGCCGCTGCCCAAGAACGTTTTGACCGCATGTCGGAAAACGAAATTTGGGAATTGGTAAAAACTATTATTGCCGGGCTGCCGGGTTCTTCTGAAGGCTATCCGGTGCCTGAAAAGGGCTATGATCTTAGTAAATTCCAGAGCATTTTAGACACGTACGAGAATATTGGGGAAGCCGAAATGCGTAATCATCTCGTCCATTTTTTAGAACAGGTGGTTCCCGTTGCCGAAGAAAACGGTATTCGTATGTGTATCCATCCCGATGATCCGCCATTTTCGATTTTAGGCCTACCACGAATAATGGGCACCGAAAAGGATTATGCCTATATTTTCGACAAGGTGAAATCCGTTCATAATGGCATAACTTTTTGTACGGGATCCTTAGGTGTTCGCGAGGATAATGATATTTTGAGGATGTTCGAACGTTTTGCCGATCGCGTACATTTTCTACATCTCAGAAGTACCCAACGCGACGGTAAGGGCAATTTTTATGAAGCAAACCACTTGGAAGGTGATGTACCCATGTACGACCTCATCAAGAAAATACTCCAAGAGGAAAAAAGACGAAAAGCAGCAGGGCGAGAGGATAATCAAATTCCCATGCGCCCCGATCACGGCCATCAAATGTTGGACGACCTACGCAAAAAAACAAACCCCGGCTATTCAGCCATCGGTCGCTTACGCGGTCTGGCTGAATTACGGGGATTGGAAATGGGAATTCAAAAATCGCATTTCGAATAATCGTCGTGTGCCAAATGCGAATCGCCATACGCCAAACACAGGTTTGATTTGTAGTATGGCGATTTACGTAATACTTTTTACGTTCAGCGTTTAGTGAAAAACTAACTTCTCAACTTCTTGATTAAAGCCAAAGTTTCCTTTACCCTTTTTTCGAGTCCTGCGAAATCTTTGTTGGCCAGAATGTCCTTACTGATCATCTGTGACCCCATACCTACGCAAGTTACACCTGCGCTGAACCAGCCTTTAAGGTTCTCCTCGTCCGTGCTTACGCCGCCCGTGGGCATGACGCTCGTCCAAGGTTGTGGTCCTTTAATGGCCTTAACGAATCCGGGGCCGTAGGTGTCGCCCGGGAAAAGCTTGACAATTTCACAGCCCAGTTCCTCTGCGCGATTAATTTCGGTCAGGGTGCCGCAACCCGGAGACCAAAGTACTTTTCTACGGTTACAGACGATGGCGATATCTTCGCGGAAAGTCGGGGTAACGATAAAATTAGCTCCCATTTGCATGAACATACTGGCCGCCGCTGCGTCGGTGATGGAACCAACGCCCATGACCATACCCGGAAGTTCTTTGATTGCGAATTTGTTCAGTTCGCGAAAAACCTCAAAAGCGAAATCGCCGCGAGCCGTAAATTCCATTAAACGCGAACCACCGTCGAAACAGGCTTTCAGTACTTTTTTCCCGAGTTCGACATCGGGGTGATAAAATAACGGCACCATGCCGGTTTCTTCCATTACTTGTATTACTTGTATTCTTGTAAACTGCGCCATGGGCATTTAGTTGTAGTTTATTGTTTAAAATCACCTTGCTACCCTTCCCGACGCATCACCGCCCATCAGCTTTTCTACCTCATCGACTGTCGAAAGGTTGGCATCACCCGTAATAGTGTGTTTCAAGCAAGACGCCGCCACGGCGAAGTTCAATGCGTTTTGGTCGTCTTCGGGATATTTTAGGAGTCCGTAAATCAGGCCGCCCATAAACGAATCGCCACCTCCTACCCTATCGACGATATGGGTGATTTGGTATTCGGGGGATTTGAACATGGTTTTACCATCATAAAGCACGCCCGCCCATGTGTTGTGCGAAGCAGAAATCGATCCCCTTAATGTAGTAATCACCTTTTTGGCATCCGGAAACTTTTTCATCATTTGTTGGCAAACCGAAAGAAAGGCCTCTGCTTTGACATGTTCGCCCTGAGTGGTGATATCCAAGCCTTTGGGTTTGATACCGAAGTGTTTTTCGGCGTCTTCCTCATTGCCAAGGATGATGTCGCAATGGGAAGTCAACTCCGTCATAATTCCTTCGGGTTCAACACCGTACTTCCATAATTTGGCGCGATAGTTCAAGTCCGTTGAAACGGTCACCCCTTTTTCTTTGGCCGCTTTTACGGCTTCGAGACAAACATCGGCGGCACCTTGGGAGATTGCCGGAGTGATTCCCGTCCAATGAAACCATTCCACTCCGTCGAAAACGGTATCCCAATCGATCATCCCTTTTTTAATCTCGGCGATGGCGGAATGGGCTCGGTCATAGACGACCTTGCTTCCGCGGCTTACTGCACCTGTTTCCAAAAAGTAGATTCCCAAACGGTCTCCTCCATATACAATCTTGTCGGTACCAACGCCCCTTTTACGCATCTCCATCAGGGCACACTCCCCAATATCGTTTTTGGGCAGTCTTGTGACGAAGTCCACCGGAACGCCATAATTGGCGAGTGAAACCGCCACATTACTTTCTCCGCCTCCATATACGACATCGAAACTGTTGGTCTGCGAAAACCTTAAAAATCCCGGAGGGGACAACCGCAACATGATTTCCCCGAAAGTCACTACTTTTTTCATTTACTATCGATTAGTTATGTTTTGCATTTCAAGCCCTTTTCGAGCATTACGAATATAAGTATTATTAGTATATCCTCAAAAATAGGATTAGCGCTTGATAAGGAAAGTAACAAATGGTTTGGAAAATGAAACAATCGAGAAATGATATTTGAACAGACCCTAAAGTTTATAGGCTTGCCGGGCAAGCAACTTCCACTTTCCGCCTTGTTTTTGGTAGATCAACAGGACACCGATCCGTACGTCGGTAGGTTCGCCATCATCGGTGCCTTCCGCTACAAAAATATGTCTTACAATGGCTGTTTTTCCGGAAATATGGATATTCTGTCCCTCCGGAACAATCGAACTGAATTCGAAAGATCCATTTAAAACAGCATCTAAGTATTGCGGCTTGTCTTCGATTTTTCCGCTTGAATGGCCATACGTCAAGTCTTTGGCCGTTAAGTTTTCAAGTGTTTTCCCATCCTTATCCACCATTGCCCTGTACAGTTCCTCAACGGCGGTATCCAGCTGTTGTTGGTCATTGTTTGATTGGGCAAATACGATTACGGTACACAACGCAAGTAAAATACTTAGGAAATTTCGTTTTTTCATTATTGGATTTGTTAGGGATATGGTCCGGAGTTCGGTTCCAAATAAAAGTCAAGACGGCTTTTTTGGGTCGTTATACTCCTGCCACTTAGAAATTAGTTGGTATCGGCACTCAGATGATCGTTTAACTCTTTACGGGTCATGGGCAACTTATTGTCCGGATACTTTTTGAGCCAATCCCGAAAATCGGCTTTTATTTTATCCGTCCAACCCGTATCGATTTGCCCCGGGGTATATATTTTTTCCCGAAGACGCTGGAATCCGAATTGATCACGGAGGGCAACAACTTCCGAAGACAATACTAAATTGGCGACCAAATGTGCGGGAATAAAGACGATGCCATGGCGATTTGCAAGTACCA
>NZ_JBGTHY010000201.1:0-3219 GCF_041745955.1 Pricia sp. | reverse complement strand
GAAATCGATGCCCCGACAATCCACTGGAAACCACTTTTTGTACCAGAGGATGAGGTGTACGATTTCGGTACGATCAAAGATTCCATTTTTGTACGTACCCCAAAAAATGCGCCCAATTTCAAGATTCTCAAAACTTCCCTGATCAATCCTGATATGGAGAACGCAGAAGTAATAGTACCGGAAAGTAAAAATGGCATTTTAGAAACTTTTGACCTGACCAGTGACGGACTTTATTACACCCTGTCAAAAAACGGCGTGCAGCAAGAATTGTATTATTTGTCCAAAGGGAAAGCAAAAGCAACAAGAATTGAACTTCCGAATGCGGCCGGAAGTATTGGTATTCGTGCTAAAAGCATCGATTCTCCCGATTTCTGGGTCACCTTGAACGGCTGGACCACCGATTACCGGAGGTACCGTTTTGACCCTCGTAAATCGGAATTCATTACAGAAAACCTTTCATCACAAACAGCATATCCCGAATATGACGATCTCATGGTGGAAGAATTAATGGTGCCATCGCATGATGGTACCTTAGTGCCTCTTTCGTTGGTTTATGACAAGAACTTAAAAAGGGACGGTGAGACGCCGGTGTTCTTTTTGGGCTATGGAGCCTATGGGTACTCGATGAGTCCTTTTTTTAGCCCTACGTACCTCATGCCTACTACAAAAGGGGCCATTTTTGCCGTTGCCCATGTTAGGGGTGGGGGCGAGTTGGGCGATACTTGGCATAAAGGGGGCATGAAGGTCACCAAGCCGAATACTTGGAAAGATCTCATTGCCTGTGCAGAGTACATGGTGAGTGAAAAGTATACCACTCCGCAAAAGATTACCATCTATAGTGCTAGTGCCGGTGGGGTACTCATTGGCCGGGCTATGACCGAAAGACCGGACCTGTTCGCAGCCTCTATTCCCGAAGTAGGCTGTATGAATAGCATGCGGATGGAGTTTACCCCCAATGGCCCTCCAAACATCCCCGAATTCGGCACTGTCAAAGACTCGGTGGAATGTATGGCATTATTGGAGATGGATTCGTACCAACATATTGTAGACGGAGAAAAATACCCCGCGACGCTGGTCACGGCAGGCATGAACGATCCCCGTGTCAGTGCTTGGGAACCCGGCAAGTTTGCCGCAAGGCTGCAAGCTGCCAATGCTTCTGACAAGCCTATTTTGTTTTCGGTAGATTTTGAGGCGGGGCATGGTATGGGCGACACCAAGACGACTGCTTTTAGTGCATTTGCCGATGTCTTCAGTTTTGCCCTATGGCAAACGGGTCATCCAGAATTTCAAATTAGGTAGGTATATTTTTAACTAAAACAAACACAGATGAAAAAGCTACTGATTTTCACAATTTTTATTGCAGCATTATATAGTGCTTTGGCGCAAA
This sequence comes from Pricia sp., assembly GCF_041745955.1. Lineage (NCBI taxonomy): Bacteria > Pseudomonadati > Bacteroidota > Flavobacteriia > Flavobacteriales > Flavobacteriaceae > Pricia > Pricia sp. The sequence continues at coordinate 1,832 of NZ_JBGTHY010000201.1, read as the reverse complement.
GCCCCGAAGAAGAGGTTTTAAAAAAGTTGGCGCTCCGGGAGACCGATATTTATTGGGAAGGAAATTTAGAAGGTTGGAGGGCACTTATGAGCCAAAACGCCAAAACCAATCGCCTCTATTCCGGCAATGGCTTTTACGTTAGTCAGGTAGGTTGGAAACCGATCGACTCCCTTATGGCCTTGTACAATACAGTACCAAGAACCAAGGCCACCACATCTAACAGCGATTATATTATTGAAGTTTCCGATAGACTGGCTTGGATGGCCTATAACCAACGAACGGATTTTGAAAATGATTCACTGACTTCAACGGGTACAAGGGAATTTCGCACTTTCGTAAAAGAAGGCAATGAATGGAAAATAAGTTCGCTCATGACCATAGATACGCTTTCCTATGCTCCGACAACAAATCCCCAGATGGTAGAAAATTTGTTCAATACCGCAGGGTACTCTTTTCTTGGGGAAAACAAAATAAATGAGGCACTGGAAATTTTTAAGCTCAATGTAACGCTTTATCCCGACTCGTGGAATACCTATGACAGCTTGGGGGAGGCCTACGCAGCGTCGGGAAATAAAAAGTTGGCCATCGAGAACTATCTAAAGTCCCTAGAGCTAAACCCGGAAAATGACAATGGTAGGGAGTGGTTGTCTAAATTGAAGGGGGAATGAGATATAAAAGTATCTTAATAAGGCATGAAGATAATGCGGAACTACCTACAATTATAGCGAACCGTAAATCGTAAAACTACTTCACTTGAAATTAAGCGGTGCTGTTCATTTCCCAACCGGTCAATTCCGCAAACAAACGCTCCAAATTCCTGTTTTTTCGGCTGAGTTGTAAGGTTTTGAGCTTGTTGTCATGGGCAAAATCGAAAACTGCGGGCCGCATATCCTTTGAGGTATCGAAAGTAATCTCATAGAGAAAACCGGCGATGTTCTTGACGTAAGTCACATGGGGCAATCGGTTCAAAAAGGCTTCCTCTACACGGTAGTCGAATTCCACTTCTATAATTTGTTCGTCATCATTACGTAAATCGGAAAGTTTTTTGTCGGCCACCAAAATGCCTTTGTTTATAATCAGTACCCGATCGCATACGGCTTCGACTTCCTTCATGATATGGGTCGAAAGTAGAATGGTCTTTTCCTTTCCCATTTCACGGATGAGTTTTCGGATTTCCAATAATTGGTTCGGATCCAACCCCGTTGTAGGCTCGTCGAGAATCAGTACATCCGGGTCGTGCAGCAGGGCCGCGGCCAGTCCTACACGTTGACGATACCCCTTGGAAAGCTGCCCTATTTTTTTATGGACTTCCGGTGTAAGTCCCGTTTGTTCGATGACTTTGCCGATTCGATTCTTGTCGGTTTTGTAGACCTCGGCATTAAAGGTCAAATATTCTTTTACGTACATATCCAGATACAGCGGATTGTGTTCCGGTAGATACCCGATACTTTTCTGTACCCTCTTTTTTTCCGTAACCACATCGAACGAATTGACTTGGGCCTCGCCTTCGTCCGCTTGATGGTAGGTGGTCAGGATTTTCATCATGGTGGACTTCCCGGCGCCGTTCGGGCCTAAAAGGCCTACGATTTCCCCCTTTTTTAGTTCGAAAGAGATGCCGTAAAGTACTTTTTGATTGCCGAAGGATTTTGTGATGTTATTGACGGTTATGGACATAACGGGATGTTTACTTTGAAAGTCTGATCAGTCATCGATCAAAAACTCCTTTAAAAGTAAACGAAGTTTTTTAATCTCGGTATTGTCCAATGCAGCTATTTTATTGGATAATCGCAATTTGTCGATATAGCGTATCTGGTCGAGGGCGATTTGACCTT
>NZ_JBGTHY010000200.1:0-1603 GCF_041745955.1 Pricia sp. | reverse complement strand
GGTCGTTGCCCGTATATAATATACGTTACCGGTCTCGATGCTCAACTTTCTCGCTTTCAGGTCAAACGCCAGTGCTTTATTGTAATCCTTGACCTCATTAAAATAATAGTCCGCGTTCGTGGTCAGTGCAAAAATCCCCTCCGTATTTTTCAGCCCTTTGGTCGAATACATCAATGAATCGAGATAGGGCAGATTATTCGGATGGCCACGGTAAAGATAATTTCCGTAGTGTCCCCATGACACCGCTGAGGAATCCTTTTCGAGACGCGCCCTTTCGGTCAAATAATCGGACAGGGCTATCGCATCGGAACTGTCCCTTTGCCGATATATTAGGTCCATTATCCGGGGCAAGGGCACATCTTTCAACGTATCGTTTTGCCCCCAAATTGCCGATGAGGAACAAATCAGAAAAGTTAAGACCGGTATCTTTAGCATGTCCTGGTTATTGTGGAACCGTCAACTACAATATCTTCGATACTGTCGAACAGCTCTAACAGTATATCCGTGCTTTCAATGTTGTTATCGAATACCTCATTGCCAATTTTCTTCCGCTTTTTTATAATGGGAAGAATCCACAGAAAGTAGCAAGTTTCCCGAAAAAAAATCGAAAAAATAGAGGTGTCGAAGTACTTGCTACGAAACATAATTTGGAAAATGTTTAGTGCTGTCTATGATAATAAGATAAAACCCATTGCCCACTTTCTCACATAAACAGGGCATAATGCTCGATATCATGGATAAGATGGCACTTTCCAATACTGTGCCGGGCTCCATCTATACCATTTATCCGACACCTTTTAACTGCCCAAGAGCTTATATTGGCTACGAACACCGGATTTTTGATGGCAACTTCACGCCATTTTATAAAACTGGATTCCTATTTATTAATCGACATTTCCACAATTTTCGGCATTTCACTTTGGGTTATATATTTAACTACCCCATTCCTAAAACTAAAAATCGCTGGGATATGCTTTACAAGGAATTTTTATCCGACTTCGACAATAGGTTAAAGGAAATAAAGAGCCTAAGTTCAAGCCCGATGGGGGAAGCTATGGCCGGCATTGAAATTTGTAATACTTCCCTCCTCGATCTTCGGATAGCGGTAGGAAAACATGGGTTTAAAAATACCGATGTAGAAATATATTTCTTCAAAAACGTAAAGAGCCGACCCCTTCGTTTTCTGATACATTATACGGAGGTACGCTCCTGTGAAATGAAAATGCCCAAATGGGGGTTACGGGCCAAACTTGAATTTGTCGATCTGGAAATTGACAGGATAAACACTTTTTTTGGGCATCATCCGGACTTCCGGCTCTACATGGAAAATGGAGGTATTGAAAATGACAGAAGATACTTTACCCGCAAACACCTTAACGATTTCCCCCTGACTACACCTTACGGTTATTTCAAAGATCCATTGTTCAATACTTCACACGACGGGTTGTGGGCAATGATAAAGGGACTGGCGCTCTATGGCAACTATCTGACAGGGCTCAACGCCAAATTGAACGATGCATCCAATGAAGCCTCCGGCCTGCCCGAGAAAAAGGATCCTCCCTTCCGGTTTACCATGTCCCCCACCGCGGCCGTGGAGTTTATC
>NZ_JBGTHY010000199.1:0-1904 GCF_041745955.1 Pricia sp. | reverse complement strand
CTAACTATTCCTCATCATCCAAATCTTTTAGGATATCCTCTAGACTTCTTGTGAACCTTTTCTTTTCTTCGGAAGTCCTATTTTTAAATTCTTCGGCAATACCTTCAATGTTGGATAGGCTATCCTGTATTTCGATCTCATCGTCCCTTTATGGGCGCACCACAGGTGGTCGAATACCTGGGCAGGTATACCCATAAGATTGCGATCGGCAACCATCGCATCAAGGATCTGGGGCAGGGCGGCGTTACCCCTTCGGTAAAGGACTATCGCCATGGCGGAAGGAATTCGCTATTGCGTTTATCGGACAGGGAGTTCATCCTCGTTTTGCTCTCCATGTACTGCCCAAGGGCTTTGTCCGCATACGCCACTATGGTATACTGAACAGTAGCAGGAAAAAACGGTTATTGCCCCTGATAACGGTACAGATAGGGGATGTCCGGACGACGGTAAAGCGCGGACCGTTGCAACATGACATATGCCCAGTATGCAAAACAGGGCACTTGGTAACGGTGATGGTCTTCGATGGCCGGGGACCGCCACGGCGCCGGCTCAAAAAACTGAAACAACAAAATAAAGGTGAAAGGGGTAAAACGGTAATTCGACCGTAAGGGCGCAGCTATGGCCGATCGGGAATTTCACGATAAAAAATGCCCCGGAACGGCATAAACCCCGATAGCTAGAAGACCACGGCCATTCAAATAAGACAGCTCAAAGACGGCAAAGTATATCTTGATGCCATTTTAACTTCTCTAAATCCATAATAAAACCGGACCAATCCCCATAAGGGCGGCAAAGCAACCGGTTCAGTCAACACAGCGTTCATGTTGGGTCGTACCGACCACACGAACGCTTAGTTATTACCCTTTGTTATTTTCCGGCAAGTGGATAATTATTGACCAAGACCGAAGCCGAAATCTGAAGAATTCGCTCCAGTTTCCTTATCATATCGACGGTCAATTTTTTCTTTCTGTTCAAGATCTCCGATACGCGACTTTTTCCGCCGATGATTCCGACCAAGTCCTTTTGGCGCATATTCAGCTCTTCCATCCGTATTTTTATCGCTTCGATAGGGTCTGGCGATTCAATCGGATAATGCTCGTTTTCATAGTTTTCTATAAGCAATGAGAGTATTTCCGCTTCGTCCCCTTCTTTTGTGTCGATTGGCGCATCGAAAATTACCTCCAAGCGTTCAAGTCCATTTCGGTAGTCCTTTTCGGATTTAATAGGCTTTAATTCCATAATATTTTGTTTAAATCGTGTCCGCATCTATTTTGTCATATTCGGCGTGTGTGCCTATAAAACGAATAAATGCCCATTGTTTTTCATAGTTGAACTTTACTATCAACCGATATGAATTTCCTTTGATGTTGAAGAATACCCGACCGTTCTTAAGAATGCTTGCGTTGATATAGGTTTGTTTGACATCGTTCGGCGAGAACCATTTGGCACTTTTTGCCGTGTCGTACCAAGTCTTCAGATACTGTTCCGAATCTGCGTGCTTTTTCCAATATTCCCGAAGCGTACTTTTTGCAATTATTCTTTTCAATCGTTCAATTATAGAACAAATATACAAAAAGTTCTCGAATATAGAACTATTGTTGATTTTTTATTATAAAGGGTAACTTCCAAATATAAACACAAAAAGTACTTTTATCCCATTCATACAACCGGATAAAAGCACTTTTCAAACAACTTTCTCACAAAGTTTACAGCGTCCTTAGATACTCCGCAACCTGTCGTGTTTCGTCTTCGGATAAATTCTGATTCAACATTATGGCATTGTTGTATTCTTTGAGCAAGGCCTTGGCGATGGGGTCTTCCTTGAGCATTTTGTCGGGGGCGATGATCATATTCATCACCCAGGCGGGGTTTCTTCTTTCGTAAACTCCTTTTAGGGCGGGGCC
>NZ_JBGTHY010000198.1:0-10382 GCF_041745955.1 Pricia sp. | reverse complement strand
TTCAATGTGGTCGGCGTAGTTACGACCTATGCATATCAGTTTCATTGGAGTTTATTGTTCAACTGACTCAATTTAATCTGTGTAAGCACCTTCTTAGTGTACAACGGAAAATCGGCGTTTAAGATCCATCCGAAATAGCCGGGTTCTTTTTCGAGTACGTCTAGTATTTTTTTGCCTTTGTGCTTTCCGAAGGAAAAGATTTCGATACCATCTTCGTCATAGCCCAAAAAGCCCGCAAAATCGGCGAATTGGCGGTGCGTGGAAAATTCGGCCAGTTTTTTTACGTTGTTTTCCAGTTCTGGGTAGCGGTCCAGTTGCGACTTCAGAACTTCGTAAGTGGCGATGGTATCGGCTTCGGCACTGTGGGCTTCGACCAGTTCCTTATCACAATAGAAGGTATAGGCTGCACCAAGCGTTCGTTTTTCCATTTTGTGAAAAATGGTCTGCACATCGATGGAAACCATATTTTTCATATCGAAATCCACTTCGGCACGTAACATTTCTTCCACCAAGAGCGGAATGTCGAAACGGTCGGAGTTGAAGCCGCCCAAATCGCAGTCCTTTATCATTCCGTAAATTTCCTTGGAAAGAGCCTTAAAAGTAGGTTCGTTCGCTACTTTTTCGTTGGATATTCCATGGATGGCAATCACGTCATCGGGAATTTTCATCTCGGGGTTCACCAACCAGGTCTTGCTTTCGGAAGTACCGTTGGGATGCACTTTCAATATGGAAATTTCGACAATACGGTCTTTGGCGATGTTCGTACCCGTAGTTTCGAGATCGAAAAAACAAATGGGGCGTGTGAGGTTTAAATCCATGGATTAGGTCGTTTAGGGCAAAGATACGGTTTGGGGAGGTTTTGAAAAATGAATGGGATATTTTATTAATGTCCGACTTCAAAATCACAACCGCGTATTGATAATATTATTAAAGGCCGAACCAAAGGTATAGCTCAGGCCGACACTGAAGCCCAGCTCAAAATCGGTGGCAATCTGTTTTTGCTGTAGCAGTACGTCTTCGATCGAGGCATCGCCGCCGGGCAAGTTGATTTGATCCCGGATGATTTCAAACCGGCCCGAGAATCGAACGGAAAGCCCTTTGAACACACGAATCGACAGACTACTGTTGAGCTGCATCCTGTTCTTGCTGAAATCGCTCAAAAAGGTCGATCCCAGCAACTGGGCGGATATGTTGCCCCAAGGTTGCCGATACCTTACCTGAACGTTGAGGGAATGGCTAAAAATACCTTCCTCGACCTTGCCAAAAATGGTCTGGTCGATATAATTGTTGTGAAAATATCCGATTTTATAGGCCAAAGTAATCTCGCGGCGTAATACCTCGCGATAGGGAAAAATGTTGTATTCGAGGGCCGGTTCAAAATAATAGCGAAAATCGAGATTGGTAAAGGTATCGTGGCGGGCACCCACAAAGATTCCGGTGGACCAATGGTCCGATAGACTTCTGACGATACTGCCATTGCCCGAATAGCGATATCTTTCGCTGGTAAAGGTTTCGCCGTTCCGCTCGTATTCGCTATTGGATTGAAATAGGCCCAAATCGGTACGTATGCGCCATTTTTCGGTCACATGATCGCTCTCGAAACCGGCGCGGTATTCAAATTCCCTACGGCTCGTTTCCTTATCGAGCTCCGCGGAAGCGAACACTTCAAAAATCCAATTGTTCCAGGGGTCGGTAAAATCGACTTCCTGAACCTCTGCCATACCATCGCTCATCACGGTGTAGGTCACTTGATCTGCAAGGCCCGATTCGAGCACGTATTTCAAAAGTCCTGACTGCACTTTTTCCAGCAGTCCCTTTCTGACCTCATCGCTCGTCATGTTTGCGGTGGTATCGTAAGACAGCTTTCCGAAGATATTCTTGTAATCGTCCTTGCCCTCGAACTCCAGATTATATTTACGGCCACCGCTACCGTTGGCAATATCGTAGATGAAAAGTATTATATTGGCCTGTGACTGATCACGAACGTGACCTACATACTGAATTTCTTGGCGCAGATAGTTCTTGTCACAGTTACAATCAACAAACAGGCGCATTGGCGCTTTTTTTTCACTTTCATTTTCTTGGGAAAAAGTGAGTAATGGAAGTAATATCAGGAATAAATGGAGCAACCTCCCTCTTTTTTCTAGGGAAGGCCTAGCGGATATTTTTGGCATTTGTGGCTTGGAAAGCTTTAAAGGTAAGTGCAAAAATAAAGAAAAAGTGTTACTGGTCTGTCAAGGATATCGTTTAAAATTCCAAATTTCAAGCACCGAATTCCAAAAAATGAAAGATATGATCCAAGTCTCGAGGAGTTAAACCTGAATGAGGTTAAACTTCCCGATCAAGATCCCAAGCCTCCAAATAATCCGCTACTGCCTTGACGAACATACTTCCGAGCGCCCCGTTTACGACGCGATGATCATAACTATGAGAGAGATACATTTTACTGCGGATACCGATAAAATCGCCGGCCTCGGTCTCGATGACCGCCGGTAGCTTCCTTATGGCACCCAAGGCCAAGATGCCTACCTGTGGCTGGTTGATGATGGGCGTACCGAATACGCTGCCAAAGGTGCCCACGTTCGTAACGGTATACGTACCGTCTTGCACCTCATCGGGTTTTAAACGGTTTTCCCTAGCGCGCAATGCCAAGTCGTTGACCACTTTCGCCATCCCGACCAGGTTCAGTTGGTCCGCATTTTTAATGACCGGTACGATCAGGTTGCCGTCGGGCAGAGCGGCCGCCATCCCTATATTGATATTCTTTTTCTTGATGACGGAAGTACCCTCCACCGAAATATTCATCATCGGATATTTTTTTAGGGCCTTGGCGATGGCTTCCATAAAAATTGGGGTGAACGTGAGTTTTTCTCCCTCGCGTTTCTCAAAATCGGTTTTCACCTTGTTGCGCCAGTTAACGATGTTAGTTACATCGACCTCGACAAAACTCTGAACATGGGCGGAGGTCGAAACGCTCTCGACCATGTGCTTGGCGATCATTTTGCCCATTCGGGTCATTTCGATGACCTCGTGGCTGCCAGAAGACTTTACGGTCGAGGTTGGTTGGTTTTCACTGGGCGCCATCGATTTTTCAGGCTGGGGAGCATCCTCTTTCTTCGCTATATCGGTTTGGGGTTTGGTGAAATCTCCCTTTCCGTTCGCCATATACTCCAAAATGTCGTTCTTGGTGACCCGGCCTTCCATTCCCGAACCGGAAATGCTGTCCAGTTCTGCTATGGAAATACCTTCCTGTTTGGCAATATTTTTTACTAAAGGGGAATAAAAACGTTCGGATTCCTGATGTGATTTCTCGGGATACTGTCCCGATGGCTTGGCAGTTTCCTTAGCGATTTTAACGGTCTTCCCGACCTCGGCCGCCACTTTTTCATCGATATCTTCCGCATCCGGTTTCTGGGAAGTCTTTTCAGCAGTTGCAGATGTACCGGAATTTACATCCTCGCTGGCATCTACGTCTGCGACCTCGATAACCGCCACGGTCTGGCCTACCTTGACAATATCGTCTACCTCAAAGCGTTTTTCCAACAGAACGCCTTCCACCTCACTGGGGACTTCACTATCGACCTTGTCAGTAGCAATCTCGAAAATGGGTTCGTCGAGTTCTATGGTATCGCCGACTTCCTTTAACCAAGTCGTTAAGGTCGCCTCGGCAACGCTCTCCCCCATTCGCGGTAATTTCAGTTCGAATTTTGACATTTTTCTTCGATGTTATGTAACAAGATAAACCTATAACCTAATACACTTTTTTCAACTCTAGTTCACCTTCAACGACCCTTCAAACGGAATTCGGTTCAAAATACTCCGCCCCAATGTGACCTCATCGGCATACTCAAGTTCGTCGCCTACGGCAATGCCCCGGGCGATGGTCGAGGTGTTGATTGCAAGGCCATCCAACTGCTTAAAGATATAGAAATTGGTCGTATCGCCTTCCATGGTGGAACTTAACGCAAAAATAAGCTCTTTGATCTCGACCCTTTTGGCCCTTTTAATCAAGGAGGCGATGGTCAGGTCATGCGGACCAACACCTTCCATGGGGGAAATTTTTCCTCCTAAAACATGATATAAGCCCCTGTATTGGCTTGTATTTTCGATGGCCATCACATCGCGGATATCCTCGACGACACAGACCAGACTCCTATCCCGCTTGGGACTGGCACAGATCTCACAAATCTCTACATCCGAAATATTATGGCAATTGGTGCAGAATTTGATATCCTTTCTGACCTTATCCAATGCAACCGATAATTTTGAGGTCCGTTCTTCGGGCTGCTTTAACAAGTGCAGCACCAGGCGCAATGCGGTACGCTTACCAATACCCGGCAGTTGTGACATTTCATAGACGGCGTTTTCCAGCAGTTTTGAAGAGAATTCCATATTCCGCAAATTTACGATTTTACGGCAATTATCGAATACAATCACAAGACGGTTTAAAAAATGTACGATAGGAAATAAACCATCCTTAGAATTCTGCAAGTTGGTATAAGTGAGAAACCCCGAAGCTGTGCCCCGGGGTTTCCTTAAAATTTGTATTACATCCTTTATAATAATGGATTGACGATGCTGTCTTTACAGATACTCATAATTTATCTTGTACACCTGTGTTTCTTCGGATGACTTCGAGGTTACCGTAACTTGTGTCGGATAATCATCGGCATCATACGTGTAAAAGGTTTCAATTTCGAAAGCAACTTCTCCCTCCTCATCCTTATAAGTGATTTTGGAAATATTGTTGTTTGGCAAAAGTGTTCTTGCCTTCATTATTTCTTGAGCTTGGGGCTGCATACTAAAGTTCAGTTTCACTTGATCAAGAACATCGATCAATCCTGCTGCCTTGAGCGTATGAAAATATACACTAGGGGTATCCTCATAGGTCAGTTCCGCAGAATATTGCTTGCTGATATAGTCGTCTGACCCAAAATTATATTCCTCCTCGAAAAATAAAATTTTACTGGGATTTCCATTGTCATCAAATTCGACAACATCGCCGGTCTCAAAGGCATCATAGGGAGACTTATACAGCTTCTCTACATCGAAGGTATCATCGCTACCATCACCGGTAACTTCGGTCAAGCCTTTGTCATCATAGACAAATTCGCTCGTGCCGGATCCGTCGGTAACACTACTCAATATTTTTTCGGCGTCATAGGAAAAATCCACTTTTTCGTTTTTATCCGTATCCTGTGCGGACACCAATGTGATGGATGAAATAAATTTTCCGGGAGTCTTTCCATTAACGTCCACAAATTCCTCGGATGACGATTTTTCACAACCTGTGCCTAGGGCCAATGCCATGGACGCTAGAAATACATACTTTGATTTACTCATAATCTGGCTTATTCTGATTTATCGTTTAGGAGATACCATAACGGGGGAGCTTTCAATTTATTTTAATATTCGGTGTTAAATGTTACCGCTTCATCCCATTAAAACCATACATCGAAATTCACCGACCTTATAGGTATTTTCTGATTATCTTGACGGATAAGTATAAAAAATAGACGGCCGATAAGAAGGATAGCCCAAGGTAAATCAAATCCTGTACAAAAAAAGCGGGGATTTACCCCCGCTTTTCAGCTAACTCAGATAACTAACTCAAACAAATTTCCTCAAACTCAGTAGCCGGGGTTCTGGGTCAAATTCGGGCTATTGATGGTTTCCTGCTCAGGCAATGGAAATAAAAGATGTTTTTCCTGTAAGGGCTGGTTCGAGTTTAGGTTGACATGGCCGACAAAGGCGTCAAAGCCCCCTGTGATAACATTATAGACTTGTCGCAACCGCACCATATCGAACCAGGCTTTCATTTCAAAAGCAAGCTCGTGCCATCGCTCTGTCCATACCGCCTCTCGAAATGACTGTGCGTTAAAGGTGCCCAAGGCCGGAGTATCTAGTGTTGCTCGGTCTCGTATCGCTTTTAAAGCATCCCACGCTTCTTGGGTGGGGCCATTGACTTCGTTGGATGCTTCAGCATAGATTAGAAGTACTTCAGCATATCGTAAAATCATTAAGTTGAGATTATCCATGGCAGTACCGGGAACGCCCTGGGTACCATCTGCGGTGCGGTTAAAATATTTGAATATATATGGCTTCCCCAATTCGAATAATTCCCCGTCACCATTACGATAATAGCTAGTATAGAACCATCCTTCCCTATTTTCCTTTCTCAAGTCTTGGTCGCTATAAGAGTTGTAAAAGTCGATATCGGGTATGGTACTTCCCGTTCCAGAAGGTCCACGATAGGTTACGGGCTGAAAGTTGGGGTACATATTGTCCATTGGGTTATCAGCGACCAAGCTATTGTATTGTATGCTAAAGATATGCTCCCCCATATTATTTAGGCTTGGGTCGTGCAAATCGCCATATGTCTCGAAAAGACGGATGGGGCCCGCATTGTCGATGACCTCTTTGGCCTTGGCAGCTGCATCGGCATAGCGAGCCGTTTCATTGAGCGGCTGGCCGGCCATCGTCAAATACACTTTGGACAACAGGGTTTTGACCGCTGCCTGACCTATCCTGCCACTTTCATCGGTCCACGGAAGACCTGCGTTTTCTGCTTCCGTCAAGTCGGTAACGATTTGGCCATATACCTCTTGCTGCGGTGCCCTTACCGGGAAAAAATCTTCCGAAGTGGCACTTTGCGGAACAGTTATCAAGGGTACATCGCCCCATATTCTAACAGCATAGAAATAGGCCCAGGCACGAAGAAATTTAGCCTCGCCCAGAACCCTGTTTTTTTCCGCTTCGTCCATGTCGATGCCCGGAACATTTTCCAGCACTAAATTCGCATTGGCAATGACCTGATATATCCCTCCCCACCAATTCCTAATATGTAGCGTATTGGCATCGAAGGATAAAGAGTAGAGGTTATTGAGATCCGAGTTTTGGGCGGTCTCCGTAGTCGTTGTCCCCGTCGGGGCCATTAAAAACTGCCAGTTTGACGAAAAAATACCCGCACCGTCTCCCACAAACCTGGCTTCGGCATAAACGGCTGCAATGGCTGCCTGGGCATGCGTTCCCGTTGTGTAAAAACTTTCGGGCTGTAAATTGGAAGGATCTTGTTCTTCCAAAAAATCGGAACAACCGACCGTTCCTATCAACAGCATCGCCACCCCTAGCATCTTGTTGCTATATTGTCTTATATTATATTTCATGATGTCTATAATTTAAAATTAACTGATACTTATATTCCCAACTGAAGTCCGATTACAAATGTTGTTGCTCTCGGATATTCATGCCATTTCATACCTTGCGAGAATACATTGTTGCCCTGACCACCACGAATAGGTATTACCTCTGGATCTCCTATAAGTTCTTCAGCGGTCCATAAGAAAAAATTCTGGGTCGATGCGTAAATACGCAACTTGTTCAGATGAAGGCGTTCAATCAAATCCGGAGTAAAGGAATAGCCCAACATTAGGTTTCTACCACGCAGGAAAGAACCGTCTTTGACCCAATGCGAATCGACGTTGGTTACATAACCCGCCCGTGTATCCCGTAGCTGTGCAATCGGGGTGTCCTGATTGTCGGGCGTCCATGCGTTCAGCACGGTACGGTAACTGTTTGCCAAGGCCTGCCGGTCTTCGCTGGAGTGTAGGTTCATGTCCATCACATCGTTGCCCCAGGAATATTGAAGGTCCAAGGTGAGGTCTATTCCCTTATAGGTAATATTGTTGATCAAACTACCGGAAGCGGTCGGATACCCGTTTCCGATAATCCTTCTGTCCTCATCGTTGATAATCTGATCGTTGTTGAAATCCTGGTATTTGATATCGCCCGGCAATATCGTGAGACCGTTTCTATAGCTTACGAAACCGGCAGCTTCCTCGGCCTCGTCGGTATTCCAGGTACCCAAGCGGGTAAGGCCCCAAAAAGCTCCCACTGGCTCACCGATACGTATAATGTTCGTCTCGTTGGTAATGCCCGGTCCACCGACCCCGAAAATATCGGAGGGTGTAGCCAGTGAGAGTACTTTGTTCCGGTTCATCGAAATATTGAAAGCGGTATTCCAAACCAAATCTTCCGTTGCGATATTCCGCGTATTCAGGGATATTTCCAGCCCTTTGTTCTCCATGGAACCCACATTTCTTCGGATGGTCTGGTATCCACTGGATTGAGGTACCGGTGCATCCAAAAGCATATCAGTGGTTTTTCTATAATAAACATCGGTCTCTATGCTCACCCGATTGTTGAACAGGCCTAGTTCAAGGCCTACATCGTACTGCGCCGTTTTTTCCCACTTCAGATCGGGATTCGCCAAACGGTTTATACCGGTACCTCCAATCAAGTTACCGCCCCATATAGTCTGATATCCCGATCCCAACAGGGATAAAGATTCATAGGGAGATATTTCGGAGTTACCGGTCACTCCATAACTGGTTCTCAGCTTCAGGTTGGAAATTGTCTCGCTATCCTTGAGAAAGTTCTCATCGGAAATCCGCCAAGCCAAGGCCGCGGACGGAAAAAAGGCAAACTTATTGTTTTCGCCGAATTTGGAGGAGCCGTCGGCCCTTCCGGTGAAGGTAAACAGATATTTGCCGAACAGATTATAATTGAGCCTGCCAAAATAGGAATTCAATGCTTCCCGCTGTGCATTTGAAGCGACCCCTAAATTGACGTTACCTGCGCCCAAATTGTTGTATTCAAGATAATCGGTAGGGAAGTTGTTGACCTGTGCGTTAAAAAAAAGTGAATTCGATTGCTGCCAAGAAACGCCCAACAAAGCGGTCAACGCATTGTTCTCGTTGATGTCTTTCGTATAGGTCACATAATTTTCAATAGACCAGAAAGCCTCCCTATTACTGCTGACCGAAGCAAAGGCCTGACCGTTGCCCGCCAGCGTCCCATCACGGAATTCGGGATTTTCCTGGGTGATCATGTTAGCCGCGACCACGGTACGCATTTCAAGATCTTTGGTAAAATTTACGTTTGTATAAAAACTTCCCGTAGCGGTCTGGGTATTTAAAATATATTGTTGACCGTCCAGTCGGTGCACGGAACTGAAGGTGCCTTCCGCAAACGGGTAGTCCCTATTGTCGGCAAACAGACCCTCCCTTGGATGACCAGCAGGATAGCGTACGGGCAGGAACGGGAAATCTTCCACCATTCTTCGCGGTACTTGATCATTGGTGTCGGCAAGATTCTCGGTCTGGTAGTTGTAGCTCAAAGATCCCCCGATCTTAACCCATTCCTTGATTTGGTCATCGATGGAAAAACGGCCCGAATAGCGCTTTTGATAGGTGTTGGTGAGCAGCCCTTGCTCATCGTTTATTCCGACCGAAATGGCGTAGGTGGTCCGTTCGTTGCCTCCTGAAAAGCCGAGTTGGTGGTTCTGCGACAATCGATGCTGCTGAATCTCTTCGGGCCAATAGGTATCGTAAATGGCATTGCCGTTACTATCGAACAAAGGTGCGATCAACGGATCCTGTCTTTTTAGCCGGGGCTCGTACTGGGCGTAATCTCCGGCGGCCCATCCTTCCGGATCGAATTTCTCGGTATTTTCCCAAGAAGTTTGCTCCACCTGAGCGTATTCCGCTGCATTGAGCACCTCGGCGAGATTGGGTCCATATTCCTTGACATTGTATTCCACGTTATAGCTGATCCTACCTTGACCGGCCTGGCCTCTCTTAGTAGTTACCAAAATGACACCGTTGGCACCCCTAGCCCCATAAATGGCTGTCGAGGATGCATCTTTAAGTACCTCGATCGATACGACATCATTTGGATTCAAAAAATCGATGGCCGAACTGTACTGATCCAGGTTGCCCTGTGGCAGCTGCACTCCATCGACAACATATAAAGGATTGTTCGATGAGTTAATCGAGCTAAAGCCCCTGATCCGTACGTTGGTCTTACCGCCCGGACGGCCGGAGGTGGTGTTGACCTGTACCCCGGCAAGCCTACCGGCCAATGCCTGGTTCAGCGATTGTACCGGGCGTTCCTGAAGCTCTTCGGCATCGACCTGCCCGACAGCCCCGGTAAGATCCGACTTTCTGGCGCTACCATAGCCTACAAGTACCACTTCGTCCAGTTCGGCGGCGTCTTCCTCTAGGGTTACGTCGATCTGCGACCTTCCATCTACGGGAATCTCCATGGTGCTAAAGCCGATGTAGCTAATGACCAACGTAGCCTCATCGGGCACATTATCCAAAGAATAGTTACCGTCAAAATCGGTCTGGGTACCGTTCGTGGTGCCCTTGACCAAAACATTCGCGCCGGGCAAGGGGCCCGTTTCATCGGAAACTGTTCCGTTTACCGTTTGTCCTTTCGCGAGGCCAAAGCATAAAAATGCCCCGACCAAGAACAAATTTTTCATAAGTGTTCTCTTCATGGTTGTGAATTTAAGTTAGCGTTGATGTCAGCCTTGATAT
>NZ_JBGTHY010000197.1:0-5409 GCF_041745955.1 Pricia sp. | reverse complement strand
CACGACCCAAGTCGTACTTATCGCCGCCAAGCCCAGTATCGCCCGATGGAAGCTGAAGGGAAAATACAAACGCCTCAACCGAAAAATGGCAAAACTTGCTGATGATAATCCGTCAGTGGAGTATGCCGACGTATGGAACCCCATGCTCGAAGGGGGCAAGGTAAAACAGGATATTTTTATCGAGGATGGACTACATATGAACGCAAAAGGCTATCAGATTTGGTATGACGTTCTCGAACCTTTTGTGAATTGATTCCGGAATCCTAACTTAGGCAAAATACAAATTATGAAACTACTTATTAAAAGTCTGCTCATCTGCTGCGCCTTCGTCGCCTTCCAATCCTGCGAAGCCGATAAGAAAAAGCGCGTTTTAAATTTTCCGAAGACCGATTTGGCCATGGAAAATATGATTCCCAAGCCGATGAAGATCATTCCCACCAACGGGGGATTCGCCTTGGATGAATTTACGGCGATATATACATCGGAAAATGCATCCGGATTTCTGGAGGTGGGCAAGTTTTTGGCGGATAAGATAAAGGCCAGGACCAGTCTCGACATTCCGGTAAATGTAGCGGAAGTGCCAAATCGAGAGGGTATCATCTATATCAACCAGTCGGACAGTCTTGAACTGAACGCGCCGGAAGCCTATCAGCTGTTCATTACGGCTGACTCCCTGATACTGAATGCCAACACTGCCGAGGGCGCATTTCGGGGTATTCAGACCATCCGCCAGATTATACCTGAAACGAGTACCGATACTTTGGCGGAGTACAAGGTATGGACCATCCCTACGGGAAAGATTATCGACCATCCCGTTTTTGAATATCGGGGTACCATGCTCGACGTCGCCCGGCATTTTTTCACAGTTGAAGAAGTAAAAAGATACATAGATCTGTTGGCCTACTACAAATACAACGTCTTGCATTTACACCTAACGGACGATCAGGGCTGGCGCATCGAGATCAAATCCTGGCCCAAACTCACCGAGGTTAGCGGTAGCACGGAAGTGGGCGGTGGAGATGGTGGTTTTTATACACAAGAGGATTATAAGGAAATCGTTGCCTATGCGGCCGAACATCACATGATTATCGTACCCGAGGTGGATATGCCCGGACACACGAACGCCGCCTCGCTGGCCTATCCGTTTCTGAACGGCAACGGTAAAAAAGTCGAAGCCTACGAGGGAACGCAGGTAGGTTTCAGTACATTCGATACCCGGAAAGACACGGTTTACGCCTTTATCGACGACGTGGTGCGCGAGATTTCCGAAATCACGCCCGGCCCTTATTTTCATGCCGGGGGCGATGAGAGCCATGCGACCAAAAAAGGTGATTTCAACTATTTTGTCGAGAAAGTGCAAAAAATCGTGAATAAACATGGGAAGCGTATGATCGGATGGGACGAAATCGTGACGGCGAACGTCGATACCACCGCCATTCCCCAATATTGGAGCAGCGGCGATAACGCAAAAACAGCCGTCGAAAAGGGACTGAAAATGATTCTTTCACCCGCTAAAAAAGCCTATCTCGACATGCAGTACGACAGCCTCTCGAAATACGGCCTACATTGGGCGGCTTATGTTCCCGTCGATTCCGCCTATGTGTGGAATCCGGAGGAATACGAAGGTATCCCTTTGAAAAACATCTTGGGCATCGCGGCTCCGCTATGGTCCGAAACCATCGAGAATTTCGATGAGCTCGCCTATTTGGCTTTTCCCCGAGCCATCGGATATTCCGAATTGAGCTGGTCGACCCCTGAAAACCGGAATTGGGAGAACTATCGCGTACGATTGGCGAACCAAGCCCCTTTTCTTGATCGGATGGACGTAAAATACTACCCCTCACCCTTAATCGATTGGAAAAAGAGCAAATATTCGTATGAGGAAATCGAGAAGGATTAGCCAAAAAGATGAGCTTACTTCTTTCTAGCGGCCGGATTTTTTTGGGCAACTTTCTTACCTGCAGACTTTTGATTGGAAGATTTTTTCGCTACTGGCTTTTTTTCAGTGGATTTCATTTCCTGGGATTTCTTTTCTTGGGGCTTTTTATCAGTGGATTCCCCTTCCGATTCCTCAGCTTTTTTATCGGAAAAATCCGTGATGCCGTTATCGTGTAAAATATTGTACCATTGGATTACCTTTTTGATATCGCTGGCATACACGCGATCCTCGTCGTAATTGGGCAATATTTCGAAGAAATATTCCTCCAATTTCAATTTATCGTCCTTGTGGCCGATCGATGTTTTTCCGCCTTCCTCTTTTTCCTGTACCTTCCGAAAAACCTCGCGCAAAGGCAGTTCTTCCTCAAGGGTATAGATAGCGATTTCGGAAAGTACGCTCACGTTGCTACGCATACTTACGGTAATCCGTTTCTGGTCAAGCAGCGATTCCGCGACAAAACCGCCACGGGTCTGGGTTACCAATCTGTAAAGGCCGGGTTTTCCCCCGATAGATAAAATTTTGTCTAAGGTCATAGTATTTTTTTGCAATTGAAGAACACAAAGATTACACTTTTCGATGGATTAAGGCGGCGCTTAACGAGCTTTTTTTACGTTGGGAAATCGCATGCGGTAGTCGACCTCAATTTTTCCCTTGGAAATATTGTTCAACTTACCCTTTAGCATCCTCTTTTTTAAGGGGGAAAGCTTATCGGTAAACAGGATGCCCTCGATATGGTCGTACTCATGCTGTATCACCCGGGCCAACAATCCGTCGTAGGTTTCGGTATATTTCTTAAAATCGGCATCGACAAAGGTAAGGGTCAGGGTATCCTTCCGCTTGATGTCTTCACGGATTTCCGGTATGCTCAGGCAACCTTCGTTAAAGGCCCATTCCTCACCGGTTTCTTCTTCGACATGGGCATTGATGAACATCTGTTTAAAACCTTTCAGCGTCGTCCGCTCATCAGCGGACAAGTCGTCGTCATCGGAAAAGGGAGTCGTATCTATAACAAAAACCCGAAGGGGCAGCCCGACCTGCGGAGCTGCAAGACCAACGCCGTTGGCATTGTACATGGTCTCGTACATATTGGCGACCAATTCCTTCACCTTCGGAAAATCTTCGGGCAGGTCTTCGCAGACTTTCCGCAAGACCGGATCACCGTAAGCTACAATAGGTAATATCATTTATATTTTGTTTAAATAGGCCTGCAAAATTAGGGTCGCACTTATTTCATCGACCAAGGCCTTATTTCTACGTTGTTTTTTCTTCAATCCGCTATCGATCATCGTCTGTACCGCCATTTTAGAGGTAAAGCGTTCGTCTTGGCGCGCTATGGGTATGTTGGGAAAATCTTTCTTCAACTTGATCAAAAACGGGGCGATAAGGGCTTCGGATTCCGACGGTGTGTTGTTCATTTGCCGGGGCTCCCCTACCACAAACCGCACTACTTTTTCTTCCTTGGTATAGTGCTGCAAAAAGTCGAGCAACTCAGGGGTCGAGACCGTGGTCAGACCGGAAGCGATCATTTGCAGTTCATCGGTAACGGCTATTCCCGTACGTTTTCTACCGTAATCCAATGCCAATACCCTTCCCAAATCCGATATATTTTTGGCAAAAATAACCGATAAATCGTTATAAGTATAAAATTGGGGGTCTAAATCATATTTGAGGGATTATATTTGTGGGGGAAATTAATAAACTCCTAAACTTGTAATCCCTTAAACCCTTTTTAATGACCGATTTGAGAAACACTATTGAAAACGCTTGGAACAACCGTGAGCTGCTCAAGGAAAAGGAAACCCAAGACGCCATACGCAGAGTGATAGATTTGCTGGATGCGGGCGAACTTCGCTGTGCCGAGCCTACCGAAGGGGGATGGCAGATCAACGAATGGGTAAAAAAGGGGGTCGTACTCTATTTTCCGATACAGAAAATGGAAACCATGGAGGTCGGTATCTTCGAATATCACGATAAAATTCCCTTGAAAAGAGGGTATAAGGAAAAAGGTATCCGGGTGGTACCGCATGCGGTGGCGCGACACGGTGCCTATATTTCATCGGGCACTATTCTCATGCCCAGCTACGTAAATATCGGCGCCTATGTCGACGAGGGCACTATGGTAGATACCTGGGCCACGGTAGGCAGCTGCGCCCAAATCGGAAAAAACGTGCATTTGAGCGGCGGAGTCGGTATCGGCGGGGTACTTGAACCCTTACAGGCATCACCGGTGATTATAGGGGACAACGCCTTTATCGGATCGCGATGTATCGTAGTCGAGGGCGTCCATGTGGAGAAAGAAGCGGTATTGGGAGCCAATGTGGTGTTGACGGCCTCAACGAAAATCATTGACGTGACGAAAAATACGCCCAAGGAAACCAAGGGCTTGGTACCCGCACGTTCCGTGGTAATTCCGGGCAGCTATACCAAGAAGTTTCCGGCGGGGGAATTTCAAGTCCCCTGTGCCTTGATCATTGGTACCCGAAAAGAAAGTACGAACAAGAAAACCTCGTTGAACGATGCGCTTCGGGAGTATGATGTGGCGGTTTGATCGGAAATTAGAAAAAAGAATAGAGAGCAAAGACATTTAGGTCGATGTTTTCAAGGAATACTTGTCTACATGCGACAACGATGAAAAAAATCTTGGTCATACAGCAAAAAATGATCGGTGATGTACTGGTGAGTTCCCTGCTTTGTGAACATTTAAAGATTCATTTCGATGACTCCGAAATCCACTACGTTGTGAATGAAAACACCGTTGCGGTGGTGGAACACAATCCCTATATTGATCGCATCGTAGTCTTTAAGAATGAGTATAAGGACAGTACTTTGAAATTTCTTGAATTTCTACGATCCATTTCCAGGGAAGGGTATGATGTGGTTATCGATATCTATGGAAAACTGGAAAGCAACCTGATCACCCTATTCTCCAAGGCAAAAATAAAGATTACCTATGGCAAATGGTATTTGAAGTCCATCTATACCCATTTAATTCCACTTCAGCCTAGAAAGCCCGGCAAAACTGGAATCACCGTAGAAGACCGATTGGGCCTGCTGGCACCTTTGATTGACACTCCGTTGGAGAAGAAAAGGGAACCCACAATTTCCTTGACTGCGGATGAAATCGGCGCCGCGAAATTATTTTTGGAATCCCAACATATCGATATGTCCCGTTCAATACTGATGCTGGGCATTTTGGGGAGCAATGGATCAAAAACCTATCCTTTCCATTATATGGCGCAGCTTATCGATACTATTGCGGAAAGAATCAAAGGCACTTTACTGTTCAATTATATTCCCTCGCAACAATCGGAAGCCCAAAAGTTATATGATCTGTGTTCCGAAAAAACCAAAGCTAATATAGCTTTCGACACCTTCGCCCCTTCTTTAAGAAAATTCCTCGGGCTGCTCCATCATTGCAAGGCATTGATCGGAAACGAGGGCGGCGCCATAAATATGGCAAAAGCCTTGGG